>CBFGOD010000115.1:0-11066 GCA_965650295.1 uncultured Shinella sp.
CAGACGGTTGGCGACGAGGTTTTTTGCCGCGAGGAAACACAGCAGGAAACCGAAGGTCATGCCGATGACGGTGGAGAAGATCGCTATATTCAGCGTTTCCAGCATCTTGTGGAAGTATTCCGGCACATAAAAGCTCTCGGTGATGTAGAGCCGGCCCTCGGGATAATTGTATTTGAAGCTGCCGTCGTCATAGGGCGACGGCAGGTCGAACAGCGCGCGAAACACTTCGAGGCCATCGCGTGGCACCATGTCGCCGACGAAATCGAAGAGATGTGGCAGGCGGTCGAAGAATTTTCCCGCATTGGTCTCGTTGGCAAACCAAAGCGAGCCTGACAGCGCCAGTGCGACAATGGCGAAACCAAGCCAGCTATAGAGGCGGCGGCGCGCGGTCAGCTCCTGAAAGTGCCGCTCGATGAGCGCGCCCTTCTCGCTGAAACCGTCGTGAAGCGTGTTCATGGCCATGGTCTGTCCGCCTTGCGGTTCCCTGCACAGTTCCGGCCAACGCACCGCCCCCTTCTCAACGTCATCCTCGGGCTTGACCCGAGGATGACGTTGAGAAGGGGTAATGGCATCGGCAAAAAGCGCCGGCCGATTGTCCAGCCGGCGCCTGAAGCGTCGTTGCGATCAGCCGCCGATCGTTGCCTTGCGGGCGTCGATGATCGGCTTGTAGAAGTCGACGTTGACTTCCGTGAAGGAGGTGAAGTCACCGCCCATGACGGCTGCGAAGCAGGCTGCGTCCTTCTTCGGCAGGTCGAGCATGAACTGCTTGAACTTCGCCTTGGTCTCGTCGGCGAGCGACGTGCGAACGACGATCGGGCCGTTCGGGATCAGCGGCGACTTCCAGAGTTCGACGATGTCGTTCATGTCGAGAATGCCCTTCTCGACCATCTTGTGCAGGTTACCGGACGTGTAGCCGTCCTTCCACTCGCCGACGCCCGAACCGAAGGTCGTGCCGGCGTCAAAGGTGCCCTTCAGCACTTCGAGAACGAGGTTTTCGTGACCGCCGCCGAAACCGGTTTCAGCGAAATATTCCTTGACCGGACCGCCGATGGCTTCCGGCAGCGTGACGAGCGGGACGAGGTAGCCCGAGGTCGAGTCCGGATCAGCGAAGCCGAGCTTCTTGCCCTTGAGGTCTTCAAGCTTGGTGATGCCAGAATCCTTGCGGGCGATCATGATCGAGTGATAGCCAGTCGAGCCGTCGGTCTGGACGGTCGTCAGGATCGGCTCGACGGCATCGGCCTTGGCAAGGTAGATCTTGGCAAAGCCGGAGGCGCCGAGTTCGGCATAGTCGAGCGTGCCGCCGAGCAGGCCCTGGATGACGCCGTCATAGTCGGCGGCCGGGAAGAACGAGACCTTTTCGAAGCCCAGTTCGGCCTTCAGGTGATCACCGAGGCACTGGTAGTTGCGCAGGCGGTCGGCTTCGTTTTCGCCGCCGATGATGCCGACGCGGAATTCCTTGAGGTCTTCAGCCTGGACGTGACCGGCAAGGGCGATGAGCGCGACGGCGCCCAGAAGAATCTTCTTCAACATGATCTCTCTCCTGTTTGGCCGGCTTCGCCGTGCCTTGAAGTGTATGGCCCTTTACGCGGGCCGCTCGATCCCGGCGGGGTTAAAGCCCGGCCAGTGCCAGCGGTGTCGGGCTGGCGGATTCCTTGATGTTGTCCTGGCGCGCCGGGCTGCGGATCGCCGTGGAGGTGAGGCTTTCATCGATCTCGGCGCCATCGGCGCCGGTGCCGTAGATCGTGCGCACGGCTTCTGCATCGAGCTCGCGCGCCGGACCGTCGAAGACGACGCGGCCGCCGGACATGCCGATGATGCGTTCGCAATAGGCGCGCGCCGTATCGAGCGTGTGCAGGTTGGTGACGACGGTGATGCCGTCGCGCTCGTTGATGTCGCGCAGCGCGTCCATCACGATCTTGGCGTTGAGCGGATCGAGCGAGGCGATCGGCTCGTCGGCAAGCAGCATCTTCGGGTTCTGCATCAGCGCGCGGGCAATCGCCACGCGCTGTTGCTGGCCGCCCGAAAGCGTGCCGGCGGGCTGCAGCGCCGTCTGCTCGATGCCGAGCCGCTCCAGCGCAGCAATCGCCATGATGCGCTCTTCACGGGTGAAAAGGTTCAGGATGCTCATGACCGTCGAACGGTGGTTCAGGCGGCCAAGCAGGACATTGGTCAGCACGTCGAGGCGCGGCACCAGGTTGAACTGCTGGAAGATCATCGCGCAGTCACGCTGCCAGTTGCGCAGCGCCGAACCGCGCAACGACGAGACCTCGACATCGTTGAAATGGATCGTGCCTTCGCTTGGATCGGCAAGACGGTTGATCATGCGCAGCATGGTGGACTTGCCGGCGCCCGAGCGGCCGATGACGCCGACCATCTGGCCCTGCGGAATGTCGAAGGTCACATTGTCGACCGCGACGCGCGTGCCGAAACGGCGGGTGACATTCTTCAGTCGGAACATGGCGGGATCCCTCTTCCTTAACTTCGGCCCAAGGTCGGGTCCTGTCGTTTTCAGAACTGGCTCTAAACGCTGTTGATGAAGAGGCGATGTCAGTTCGATGTCGGAAAAATAACAGTCCACAAGCCTGAATTTCCGGCGTCGGGACGGCCTTGCTCACCCGTCGTGACGGGCGAGAAAGGCTTCTGCGTCAAGTTTGCGAAAGTCGTCCAAAGCCCCGCGCAGCCGGGCGTGATCCCAGTCCCACCAGGCGAGTTTTTCCATGCGTTCGGCGATGCTTTTCGGGAAGCGCTCGCGGATGACCTTCGCCGCGACCCCGCCGACGATCGTGTAGGGTTCGACGTCTTTTGTGACAACGGCGCCGGAGCCTATGACAGCGCCGTTACCGATCGTGACACCCGGCAGGATGGTCGATCCATGACCGATCCACACGTCATGGCCGATGGTGACACGATGCTCGCGACGCCACGAGAAGAATTCGGCCTCGGGCTCCGCATCCGGCCAATAATCGTTGGCGCGGTAGGTGAAGTGATGCAGCGTCGCGCGCCACATCGGGTGGTTCGTGGCGTTGATGCGCACGGATGCCGCGATATTGGCGAACTTGCCGATCGTCGCACACCAGACGGAGCCCCCGTTCATGATGTAGGAGTAATCGCCGATCTCGGCCTCGCTCACACGGCAGTTCTCGTCGATTTCCGCATAGCGGCCGAGAACGGTATCAGAGACCACGGCCGTCGGGTGGATCAGCGGCGTTTCGGACAGCTTGGTCATGCGGCGGACTTTCGCGGCGAGAAGGCGGAGACATCGACGATGCGGTCGGCGACCCTTTCGCGCACGTCCTCGTCGTGGAAGATGCCGAGCAGCGCGACGCCGGCCGCCTTCTTCTCCTCGATCATGCCGACAACGACCGCCCGGTTCTTCGCATCGAGCGAGGCCGTCGGCTCATCGAGCAGCAGGATGCGGTGATCGGTGATGAAGCCGCGGGCGATGTTGACGCGCTGCTGTTCGCCGCCGGAGAAGGTGGCGGGCGGAAGCTGCCAGAGTTCGCGCGGCAGGTTGAGACGCGCCAGCATCGCTTCCGCCGTCTCACGCGCCTCGGCCGCGTCGACGCCGCGGGCGGTGAGCGGTTCGGCCACGACATCGACGGCCGCGACGCGCGGCACGGTGCGCAGGAACTGGCTGACATAACCGAGTGTCGCCCGGCGCACCGACAGGATGGTGCGCGGATCGGCGACCGCGAGATCGAGCAGGCGACCGCCGTGCTCGATCAGGATCTGGCCGCTGTCGACGGCATAGTTGCCATAGACCATCTTGAGCAGCGAACTCTTGCCGATGCCGGACGGGCCGCCCAGCACGACGCATTCGCCTGCCTTCACCGAGAAGGACACATTGGACATGACGGGCAGGCGGATGCCGTCGCGAAGGTGCATCGTAAAGCTCTTCGCAACTTCGGAAACAACGAGCGGAGTAGCCATGGTCACACCTGAAGGATCGAGGAAACGAGGAGTTGGGTATAGGCTTCGCGCGGATCGTCGAGCACGCGGTCCGTCAGGCCCTGTTCGATGACGAGGCCATCCTTCATCACCATCATGCGGTGCGACAGGAGGCGCGCGACGGCGAGGTCGTGCGTGACGATGATCGCCGACAGGCCGAGGTCCTGGACGAGGCCGCGCAAGAGATCGAGCAGGCGCGCCTGCACCGACACGTCAAGGCCGCCGGTCGGCTCGTCCATGAAGATCAGGCGCGGCGCGGTCACGAGGTTGCGGGCGATCTGCAGGCGCTGGCGCATGCCGCCGGAAAAGGCGCGCGGCTGGTCGTCGATACGATCGGTGCTGATCTCGACCCGCCGCAGCCAGTCGCCGGCCGTCTCGCGGATCTGGCCATAGTGCCGGTCGCCGACGGCCATCAACCGCTCGCCGACATTGGCACCGGCGGAGACCGCCATGCGCAAACCATCCGCCGGATTCTGGTGCACGAAACCCCAGTCGGTGCGCATGAGGAAGCGGCGCTCCGCCTCGCTCATGCGGGAGAGTTCGCGCATTTCGCCATCACGCATACGGTACTCGACGGCACCGGAGGTCGGCATCAGGCGGGTGGCGAGGCAGTTGAGCAGCGTCGTCTTGCCGGAGCCGGATTCGCCGACGATGGCCAGCACTTCGCCCGGCCAGAGATCGAAGGAGACATTCTGACAGCCGATGCGCGCGCCGTAGAATTTCGAGATGTCGCGGACTTTGAGAAGCGGCGTGTCGGTCATTCGGCAGCCTCCTTGTTATAGGCGAGATGACCCCGGTGGCCGTGGGCGAAGCGGTCTTCGCAATGGTCGGTATCCGAGCAGACGAACATCCGCCCGCCCTTGTCGTCGAGCACCACCTCGTCGAGATAGACATTCTCAGCGCCGCAGAGCGCGCAGGGCTTGTCGAAGCTCTGGATCTCGAAGGGATGGTCCTCGAAATCCAGGCTGACGACTTCCGTGTAGGGCGGCACCGCATAGATGCGCTTCTCGCGGCCGGCGCCGAAGAGCTGGAGCGCCTCCGACATGTGCATCTTCGGATTGTCGAATTTCGGCGTCGGCGACGGGTCCATCACATAGCGCCCCTCGACCTTCACCGGATAGGCATAGGTCGTGGCGATATGGCCATTGCGGGCGATGTCTTCGTAGAGCTTGACATGCATGAGGCCGTATTCTTCCAGCGCATGCATCTTGCGCGTCTCGGTCTCGCGCGGTTCGAGGAAGCGCAGCGGCTCGGGGATCGGCACCTGATAGACCATCGTCTGGCCGGCCGTCAGCTTCTCCTCAGGAATGCGGTGACGCGTCTGGATGATCGTCGCTTCGCGCGTCCTGGTCGTCACCGCCACATTGGCGACCTTCTGGAAGAAGGCGCGGATGGAAACGGCATTGGTCGTATCATCCGCCCCCTGGTCGATGACCTTCAGAACGTCCTCAGGGCCGAGGATCGCCGCCGTCACCTGCACACCGCCGGTGCCCCAACCATAGGGCATCGGCATTTCGCGGGAGGCGAAGGGCACCTGATAGCCGGGGATCGCGATCGCTTTCAGGATCGCACGGCGGATCATGCGTTTGGTCTGTTCGTCGAGATAGGCGAAATTATAGGTCGCCAAGTCTGCCTTGCTCATATCTGGCGTGCTCATTCTGCGGCCTCCGGAAGATCGGTGTCGATGTTTTGCGCGGCCTCGTATTCGCGCCGCATGCGGCGCACGAGGTCGAGTTCGGCCTGAAAATCCACGTAATGCGGAAGTTTCAGGTGCTCGACGAAACCGGTCGCCTGCACATTGTCGGAATGGGAGATGACGAATTCCTCGTCCTGCGCCGGTGCGACGATGTCCTCACCGAATTCCTCCGCCCGCAGCGCCCGGTCGACCAGCGACATGGCCATGGCCTTGCGTTCGCTCTGGCCAAAAATCAGGCCATAGCCGCGGGTGAACTGCGGCGGGTTCTTCGCCGAGCCCTTGAACTGGGCGATCATCTGGCATTCGGTGATCTGGATGCGGCCGAGCGAGACAGCAAAGCCGAGTTCCGGCATGTCGAGTTCCACCTCGACTTCGCCGATACGGATTTCGCCGACGAAGGGATGGGTGCGGGCATAACCGCGCTGGGTGGAATAGCCGAGCGCCAGCAGGAAGCCCTCGTCACCGCGGGCGAGCGCCTGCAGGCGCAGGTCGCGGGCCATGGGGAACTCCAGCGGCTCGCGGGTGATATCGCCGGCAACGTGGCCGTCCGGCATAGCGCCGTCATCCTCGACCAGGCCTTCGCCGGCCAGAATGTCGGAAACGCGCGTGACCGGCTCGCCGGCCTCGTTGCGCTCCAGGGGCGCATCGATCGCTTCGTCCGTCAGAAGCGACGGATCGAGCAGGCGGTGCGTATAGTCGAAGGTCGGGCCGAGAAGCTGGCCGCCCGGCAGGTCCTTGTAGGTCGCGGAGATGCGACGTTCGATGAGCATGTCACTCGTCTCGACCGGCCTGGAATAACCGAAGCGCGGCAGCGTCGTGCGGTAGGCGCGCAGAATGAAGATCGCCTCGATCATGTCGCCGCGCGCTTGCCGGACGGCGAGCGCGGCAAGCGAGCGGTCGTAAAGCGAGGCTTCCGCTATCACACGATCGACGGCAAGCCCGAGCTGGGCGACGATCTGTTCGATGCCGATGGCCGGCAGTGAACGGTCGCCGCGGCGGCGGTCGGCCAGAAGGCGGTGGGCGTTGGAGATGGCGGCTTCGCCACCCTTGACGGCAACGTACATGGTTACGCCTCCTTCACGCTGATGACGGTGGTACGCGGCAGGCAGATGATCCTGTCGCCGGCAATGAGGATCAGATCGACGCCGCGCGGAAACTTCTGGCGGTTCTCCGCCCAGAACTGCGGGAACATGTCGGGCAGGCCAACGGGTGCGATCTCCTCCTGCGTGCGGATGCCCGGCCCCTTCAGGACGAGCGGCCGGCCGCCGTCGAAGGCTTCGATCTCGGCGACCAGCGTCGTGGACCGGTCCGGATATTCCTGCGTGCCCTGCGCGAAGAGGCAGAAATTCGGCAGCATCGCGCCCTTTTCGATGAAGGCGAAGCGGGCGTTCTGGCGTTCCTCCGCCAGCACCGCGCCGGCATTGAAGGCGAGCCAGCCGGGCAAGGCGGAGGCGGCAAGCGCCGGCGTCAGCCAGACGGTGGTGTCGTGGTCGCAGAGCGTCAGCGCGATGGCACCGGCAGCCGGCGTCAACGGCTTGGGCGGCGTGACGGTCGCGGCGACAGCGCCGATCGTGCCCGGACGGGCCATGCAGTCCATCAGCGTGCGGAAGACGGCCTGGGCCTGAAAGACCGGCTCCTGAAAACCGCCGGCAAAGGCGAGCGTATCCAATGACATCAGTCCTCTCCGCGAACCATGGTGAAGAAATCGACGCGGGTGGCCGCGGTCTGGCGAACCTTCTCGGCATCCTCGTCGGCAATGCGCGCCGCGATGGCATCGAGCAGCGCGTCCACCTCGGCCCTGTGTGCCGGCTGCTGGAAGAGCGCATCGAAGATCGCCGAAAGCCGCGCCTTGGCACCGTCCGTGCCGAGCGCCTGCCCGTGGCCGACCGTGCCATCCGCAAGACGGATGCTGGCGCGGCTCACCGTCGCCTCGCCGAGATTGAACGGCGCGCCACCGCCGCCGATCCGGCCGCGTACCATGACGAGACCTGTCTCCGGACCGCGCACCGGCTGCACGACCGGCTTGTCCGCCAGCGCATCGAATGCCGCCTGCAATTCCGCCCGGCTCGCCTTCGCAAGCAGGCCCATCGCCCTCTGCCGGTCCGCCACCGCACCCTTCGCGGTTGCTTCGGCTATTTTTTCAACTGATGCCATTGTCTCATCTCCAAATGTCTATTAATCTAGACAACCGAACATCTAAGTCTCGTCTTAAAGGGCGGGAATGACAAGGGTGTGACAGAAGGCAAAACCGAGGGCTTCGCGGGGGCGAAAATGGTGGAACGGCAATCGGGCGTGGCCCTCTGGCGGCAGATCGCCGACCGCATGCGCCTTGCGATCAACAACGGCGATTTCGACGAAACCGGCATGATGCCGCCGGAAATGGCGCTGGCCGCCCGTTTCGGCGTGAACCGCCACACGGTGCGCAGCGCCATGGCGGCGCTTGCGGAAGAAGGCATCGTGCGCCCTATCCAGGGCATCGGCACCCGCATCGAGCGGCGCGACCGGCTGCGTTTTCCGATTTCGAAGCGCACGCGCTTTTCGCAGGGCCTCGGCAATCAGGCACGCGATATCGAAGGGAAGATGCTGGAGGCGGCAACCGAGGTTGCGCCGTCGATCGTCGCGGAAGCCCTCGGTCTCCCCATAGGCACGCTCTGTGTGCGAATGGAAACCGTCAACAGCGCCGACAAGCGCCCGATCTCACGCGCAACGCATTATTTCCCGGCGGACCGTTTCGGCGAGATGGGAGCGATCTACGAGCGGACGCGCTCCGTCACCGCGGCCTTCCAGGAGCTCGGCGTCGCCGACTATGTGCGCCGCTCGACGGAAATTTCGGCGATCCATGCCGAGGGCGACGATATCCGGCACCTGAAGCTTTCACCCGGCGCGATCATCCTCGTCGCGACGGCCGTCAACACCGACCTTGCAGGCACGCCGATTCAGTTTTCCCGCACCCGCTTTGCCGCTGACCGCGTGAAGCTTATGGTGGAGCCGGAAACCTAGAAGGGTTTGCGGCAGCAGAGGATGAAACGACGGTAGAGCAGTGTGCGCAGCCTGTTGCGCAGGTCCGCCGTCCGGCGTTGTGCCCTGGCGATGGGCGCATGGGAGCCGATCGCTATATCGCGGAAACCGGCTGCCTCCAGCAAGGGCAACACGCGCTCGATCGTCAGCCCGTCGCCAAACGGCAAGCGCTGCGTGATGCTGGAATGCCGCTCGCTCATCGCACCGTCATAATGCGGGTCGGTTCCGATGAACCGGTCGAGCACGGCGATGGCACGGCTTGCCAACCGGCCGAGCCGCGTCGGGGCGGCCCAGTCGCCGTCGAAGAACAGCAGCGTGCCGCCCGGCTTCAACATGCGGTGCCATTCCGCAAAGGCCTGATCGGGCGTCGTCAGCGTCCATACGAGATGACGGCAGACGATGGCATCGTAGCTTTCGTCCGGCTCCATCGGATTTTCCGCATCGGCGAGCAGGAAGCGAAGCCCCTTCGCGCCTGCATGTTTCCTGCGCGCCACGGAAAGCATCGCCTCGGAAAAATCGAGCGCGGTCACGTCATGACCGAGCGACAGCAGCAACCGCGTCACCTCCCCCGTGCCGCAGGCCAGTTCCAGCACGCGGCGCGGCTCCGGTCCCAGATGCTCACGTATCGCCGCCGCCCAGGCGTCGAATTCCGGGCCTTCGGGAATGCGATGGCCGAAGGCGAGATCGAAGGTTTGCGAGCGACGGGACCAGTAGTCCCGTATGTCTTCCTTCAGGTGATCGTTGGAGAGTTTGCCGTGCATCACTTGCCCTCGCCGGCCACGAGTTTAAGCCGCGGCGGCCGCGGTTCCGGGCGGCGATAGCGGATGAAGCAGCCGCCGGCACTGTCGCGCTCCACATCCACGGTGACGCCGAAGACCTCCAGCAGACGCTGCGGCTCCAGGACCTTGGCCGGCGTGCCCAGCGCCACGATGCGACCGCCCTGCATGACGGCGATGCGGTCGCAGAACATGGCGGCGTGGTTGAGATCGTGCAGGGCGGCGACGACAGTCAGTTCCTGCTCGCGCACCAGCTGGAGCAGGCTGATCTGGTGGCCGATATCCAAATGGTTGGTCGGCTCGTCGAGCAGCAGGATCGGCGATTGCTGGGCAAGCGCCCGGGCGATATGCAGCCGCTGGCGCTCACCGCCTGACAGCGTGTGCCAGAACCGGCCGGCAAAATGCGCCATATCGACCTCCTCCAGCGCCCGGTCGACGATGGCGTCATCGGCCCGCGACCAGGGGGTGAGCGCGCCCAGATGCGGCGTGCGGCCGAGTTCGACGGCCTGGCGCGCGGTGATGCGCTCGGTCGTTTCCGCCTGCTGCTCGACAAAGGCGATGCGCCGGGCGATGGCCTGCCGGCCCTGATCCGACAGCGGCTTGCCATCGAGCATGACGGCACCGGCCTGCGGCTTGCGGATGCCTGACATCAGCGACATCAGGCTCGTCTTGCCGGAGCCGTTCGGGCCGATGATGCCGAGAAATTCGCCGGGGCGCACATCGAGCGAGACATCCGACAGGATGGTCGCGCCGCCGGCCGACCAGTGCAGGTTTTGGGCAGACAGCGTCACAGGGCAGATCTCCTCTGGCTGAGGATGAGCGCGAAGGCCGGCGCGCCGAACAGCGCCGTAATGACGCCGATAGGCAGGACCTGGCCGGGAATGATGACGCGCGACAGCACGTCCGCCGAAATCATGAAGAGGGCGCCGATCAGCGCCGAGGCCGGCAGTAGCAGCCCGTGCCGCACGCCGACGACCATGCGCGCGGCATGGGGAATGACGAGGCCGACAAAGCCGATCGAGCCGACGATAGAGACCATGGTCGCCGTCATCAGCGCGGAAATCGCAATCAGTACGATATAGACCCGGCGCACGGGAATGCCGAGCGAGGCGGCCGATTCCGTGCCGAAGGTGAAGGCATCGAGCGCGCGGGCATGCCACAGGCAGACGAGAAGGCCGAGGATCGCCACCGGAAGCGCCAGCCAGACATCCGGCCAGCGCACGCCGGAGAGATTGCCGAGCAGCCAGAACATGATGCCGCGCGCCTGCTCCGCGCTCGCCGCCTTGGTGACGATGAAGGAGGTGAGCGCATTGAAGAGCTGCGAACCTGCGATGCCGGCCAAAATGATCGCGCTCGTGCCGCGGCCTGCGCGCAAGGCGAGCGCGCTGACGAGGCCGAAGGCGACGAGCGCGCCGAGGAAGGCGCCGGCCGGCAGCGTCAGGGCACCGGCTCCGATGCCGAGGATCGCCACGCTGACGGCACCGGTCGAGGCACCGGCGGAAATGCCGAGGATGTAGGGATCCGCCAGCGCATTGCGCAGCAGCGATTGCAGGATGACGCCGCAAAGCGCCAGCGCCGAACCGCAGCAGGCCGCGATCACCGCCCGGCTCAGCCGGTAGTTCCAGATG
>CBFGOD010000116.1:0-10981 GCA_965650295.1 uncultured Shinella sp.
GCCGTTGCGCTTCATAAGGGCGGCGGCATCGCGCGACAGGCTGACGCCGGCGGAGAGATCGGTGCGGACCAGCTCGTCGATAGCCGCATCGTCCATGTCGGCGAGCGGCCGGCGGTCGCGGGCGCCGACATTGTTGACGAGCACGTCGAGCCGGCCGTGATTGTCCTCGATTTCGGCAAGGGCGGCGCGCTGCGCGGCGCGGTCGGCGATATCGAAGGCGGCAAGCGAGGCACTGCCGCCGGTAGCCTTGATCTTCGCCACGGCCTCTTCGAGCGTCGCGCGCGTGCGGCCGGTGATGACGACATGGGCGCCGGCCTCCGCCAAGCCATTTGCGATCTCGAAGCCGAGGCCGCGTCCGCCGCCGGTCACCAGCGCCACACGGCCCTTCTGGGAAAACCTGTCGAGTATCGTCATGGACTGCATCCTTTCACGGGCGCCACCCGATAGCGGCGGAGCGCTTGTGTCAACCCTGCGAACGGCAAGCTGCCAGAAAGTGCGGCTTTGCCAGTCGCGGAAACGGGGGTATGTCGGGCCTGAAAGGATTTGTCCCATGGCCCAGAATATTTACGATCAGCTGGTCTTTTTCGAAGGTTACAGCAGCCTTCCCCGTTCGGTACACGGTTTGGCCGGTGCGGCGGAATGGCCGTCGGTGCGTGCCCTGCTGCCGAATTTGAAAGGCAAGCGCATCGTCGATCTCGGCTGCGGCTTCGGGTGGTTCGCGCGCTATGCGGCAGAGGAAGGGGCGGCCAGCGTGCTCGGCCTCGATCTCTCGGAAAACATGATTGCGCGGGCGAAAGCCGAAACACAGTCGCCGGCCGTGCGCTACGAGATTGCCGATCTCGATCATCTGGAGTTGCCGGCAGGCGGTTTCGACCTCGCCTATTCCTCGCTCGCCTTCCATTATATCGCGGATTTCGACCGGCTCATCCGCACCATCCATGCGGCCCTCGTGCCGGGTGCTCCCTTCGTCTTCACCATCGAGCACCCCCTCTACATGGCGCCGTCGGCGCCGGATTGGGCCGAGATCGGCGGGCGTACGGTCTGGCCGGTGGATGGTTATCTGATCGAGGGGCCGCGCACGACGGACTGGCTCGCCAAAGGCGTCGTCAAGCATCACCGCACGCTCGGTACGACGCTGAATGCGCTGATCGCGGCCGGCTTTGTGATCCGCCATGTCGAGGAATGGCGGCCGAGCGAAGCGCAGCTTGCCGCGCATCCGGAATGGCAGGTCGAGCTCAACCGTCCGATGTTCCTGCTCATTGCCTGCGAGCGGAGCTGAAAGTTTGGAAAGGCTGATGGCGACCCTTTACGCCGGCTTTTGCTGCGCTAGAACTATCATCGTGGAGCCATTTGCCGGCATTACGATCTAAAACGACAGGCCGGCATCAATCGGAAGGGGAGCCGAGCCCATGCATCGACCGAAACTGCCGCTTGATGGCGCGTGCCGCTGCGGGCGGGTGAAAATCCGCATTAGCGCGCCGCCGCTTATTACCATGGCCTGTCATTGCACCGGCTGCCAGCGCATGTCCGGCAGCGCCTATTCGCTGAGTGCGGCCATTCCGACGGAGGGTTTTGCCGTTGTCGAGGGCGAGCCGGTCGTGGCCGGCGCGAGCGCGGAGGCGGGGCATCATTTCTGCCCTCATTGCATGACCTGGATGTTCACCCGACCGCAGGGCCTCGATTTCTTCGTCAATGTGCGGCCGACCATGCTGGAGGATACCAGCTGGTATAGCCCCTTCGTCGAGGCCTATACGAGCGAAAAACTCGCCTGGGCGGCCACGCCTGCCGAACACAGCTACGAAAAATTCCCCGCCATGGAGGATTTCGGGCCGCTGCTGTCTGCCTATGCCCAGCGCACGGCCTGAACCTTTCGACCCTTCCGCAATTTGCGAGTGCCCGCCATGACCTCCGCCTTCATCACCCATCTGCAATCCGAAATCGACGGCCTCAAGTCGGGAGGTCTCTACAAGTCCGAGCGCGTCATCACCTCCAAGCAGGCCGGCGAGATCGCCGTCGCCTCGGGCGAGCGCGTCCTGAATTTCTGCGCCAACAACTATCTCGGCCTCGCCGACAATGCGGAACTGGCCGAGGCCGGCAAGGCGGCGCTGGAGCGCTACGGCTATGGCATGGCCTCGGTGCGCTTCATCTGCGGCACGCAGGAGGAGCACAAAGAGCTCGAGGCGCGCATCTCGTCCTTCCTCGGGCTGGAGGATACGATCCTCTATTCCTCCTGCTTCGATGCAAACGGCGGCCTCTTCGAGACGCTGCTTTCCGAAGAGGACGCTATCATTTCCGACGCGCTGAACCACGCCTCGATCATCGACGGCGTGCGCCTCTCCAAGGCGAAGCGTTTCCGCTATGCCAACAACGACATGGCAGCGCTGGAAGAGGAGTTGAAGAAGGCGGAGGGCAGCCGCTTCAAGATGATCGCCACCGACGGTGTCTTCTCGATGGACGGCATCATCGCCAATCTCGGCGGCGTCTGCGATCTCGCCGAAAAATACGGCGCGATGGTCATGGTCGACGACAGCCATGCCGTCGGCTTCGTCGGCAAACATGGCCGCGGCTCGGCCGAACATTGCGGCGTCGAGGGCCGTGTCGATATCATCACCGGCACGCTCGGCAAGGCGCTCGGCGGCGCCTCGGGCGGCTACACGTCGGGCAAGCGCGAGGTGGTCGAATGGCTGCGCCAGCGCTCGCGGCCCTATCTGTTTTCCAACACGCTCGCCCCGGTCATCGCGGCCGCCTCGCTCAAGGTCTTCGACCTCATCGACAATGGCGATGCGCTGCGCCAACGCCTTTATGCCAATGCCGATCTGTTCCGCAGCGAGATGAGTAAGCTCGGCTTCACGCTGGCGGGGGAGGGGCATGCGATCATTCCCGTCATGCTCGGCGATGCGGCGCTCGCGCAGGAAATGGCGAGCCGCATGCTCGCCCGCGGCGTCTATGTCATCGGCTTCTCCTTCCCCGTCGTGCCGCGCGGCCAGGCGCGCATCCGCACCCAGATGTCTGCCGCGCACAGCGAGGCGGATGTTCGCAAAGCAATTCAGGTCTTTGCTGATGTCGGACGTGAACTGGGCGTGATTGCCTGAGTCTTCTGAATCCCTTGCGGAGGTTTTGTCATGTCGAACATGATGCGCGCGCTGGTTAAAGCAAAACCCGAAGTCGGCCTGTGGATGGAAAATGTGCCGGTGCCGGAGGTCGGGCCGAACGACGTGCTGATCCGGGTCAAGAAATCCGCGATCTGCGGCACGGACGTGCATATCTGGAACTGGGATCAGTGGGCGCAAAAGACCATTCCGGTGCCGATGGTCGTCGGCCATGAATTCGTCGGCGAGATCGCCGAGGTCGGCTCGTCGGTCACAAAGTACAAGGTCGGCGAACGTGTCTCGGGCGAGGGGCATATCGTCTGCGGCAAATGCCGCAACTGCCGCGCCGGGCGCGGGCATCTCTGCCATTACACCAAGGGCGTCGGCGTCAACCGGCCGGGCTCCTTCGGCGAGTTCGTCTGTATTCCCGAATACAATGTCGTGCCGATCCCCGATGACGTGCCGGACGAGGTGGCGGCGATCTTCGATCCGTTCGGCAATGCGGTGCACACCGCGCTCTCCTTCGATCTCGTCGGCGAGGACGTGCTCGTCACCGGCGCCGGGCCGATCGGCATCATGGGGGCGATGGTCGCCAAACGCTCCGGCGCCCGAAAGGTCGTCATCACCGACATCAACCCCATCCGTCTCGATCTCGCGCGCAAGGTCGGCATCGATTACGTCGTTGACGCGTCCAGCCAGGACCTGAAGGACGTCATGAACGAGATCGGCATGACCGAGGGGTTTGATGTCGGCCTCGAAATGTCCGGCGCGCCGCCGGCCTTCCGCTCGATGATCGACACGATGAACAATGGCGGCAAGATCGCCATTCTCGGGATTGCGCCCGATGGCTTCGGCATCGACTGGAACAAGGTGATTTTCAAAATGCTGACGCTGAAGGGCATCTATGGCCGCGAGATGTTCGAGACCTGGTACAAGATGATCGCCTTCGTGCAGGGCGGGCTCGATCTGTCGCCGATCATCACCCATCGCATCAAGATCGACGACTTCCGGGATGGGTTCGAAGCGATGCGCTCGGGCAATTCCGGCAAGGTCGTCATGGATTGGCATTGACGCTTGGCGCGCAAAAGTGTGCAGCGGTTTTGCGATAACGCCATACGCAAAGAAACAGGAGGAATGACATCATGAAGTACGAAGGAAGCTGCCATTGCGGGAACGTCGCCTTCGAGGTGGAGGGCGAATTCGACAGCGGGCTCGACTGCAACTGCTCCATGTGCCGGCGGCGCGGCGGGCTGCTGGCTTTCGTTCCGGCAGAAAACCTGCGACTGACGACGCCGAAGGAGAACGTCTCGACCTACACGTTCAACCGCCACGTCATCCAGCACCATTTCTGTGCCAAGTGCGGAATTGCGCCCTATGGCGAAGGCTCGGATCCCAAGGGAAACAAGATGGCGGCGGTCAATCTGCGCTGCATTCCGGCGATCGATCTCGAGACATTGGCGATCAACAAGGTGGACGGGCGCTCGTTCTGAGCGACGGGCGGGCGAATCGGTTGCGTCAAGCCACTGGGTTTGGGGAGGCCGGCGGGTCTTGTCTTTTCGGGAGAGACGCCTACATGAAGGCTCAATCGCCCGGATCCGCCGACTTTCATGTTCGCGAACCCGAATCGGAGCCTTTTACGGCTTTTTTGCCGGAAAAGCTTGACGGAACCGAAAATTCTGGGAATCACCATTGTTGGCTGAGAAGGAATGGGTACGGCGGATCGGGAAGTCATGTCAATTGTGTCGCCTTGGCGACACGTCCACAAGCCGGCGGGCCGGGCTGTGGTTAATCAGGATTTAATTGTCAATCCGTTAGGTCAGGAGCGCCGAGAGGCGATTGCGCATGCCGAAGGGCGCTCGGCTGCGGAAACCCTGACCGCTTGAAAACTGGATGCTCAAGAAAGCGACGAAATAAATGGCGACAAAGGTCAAAGAGAACGAGGAAGTCGAAAACGAACGCGAAGGCGCATCCGACGGCCCTCTTCTCGATCTTTCCGATGATGCCGTCAAAAAGATGATCAAGGCCGCCAAGAAGCGCGGCTATGTGACCATGGATGAGCTGAACTCGGTTCTGCCCTCCGAGGAAGTGACCTCGGAGCAGATCGAGGACACGATGGCCATGCTCTCCGACATGGGCATCAATGTCATCGAGGACGAGGACGCCGAAGAGGCGGCTCAGACCGAGGACGACGGCGGCGACGACGACAACGAGAGCGAGGGCGGCGAGCTTGCCCCTTCGAGCGGCACTGCGCTTGCGACGGCCAAGAAGAAAGAGCCGACCGACCGTACGGACGACCCGGTGCGCATGTATCTGCGCGAGATGGGCTCGGTGGAGCTTCTGTCGCGCGAGGGCGAAATCGCCATCGCCAAGCGCATCGAAGCCGGCCGCGAGACGATGATCGCCGGCCTCTGTGAGAGCCCGCTGACGTTCCAGGCCATCATCATCTGGCGGGATGAACTCAACGAAGGCCAGACCCTGCTGCGCGAGATCATCGACCTCGAGACCACCTATTCCGGTCCCGAGGCGAAGGCTGCTCCGCAGTTCCAGAGCCCGGAAAAGATCGAGGCCGACCGCAAGGCGGCCGAAGAGAAGGAAAAGACCCGCCGGCCGCGTGCCGCCAACGACGACGACATCACCAATGTCGGTGGAGAAGGCCTGCCGCCGGAGGAAGAGGAAGAGGACGACGACGAGTCGAACCTCTCGCTCGCCGCCATGGAAGCGGAACTGCGTCCGCAGGTCATGGAAACGCTCGACACGATCGCCGAGACCTACAAGAAGCTGCGCAAGCTGCAGGACCAGCAGGTGGAGGCCCGCCTGCAGGCCACCGGCACGCTGTCTCCCGCCCAGGAGCGCCGCTACAAGGAGCTCAAGGACGAGCTGATCACGGCCGTCAAGTCGCTGTCGCTCAACCAGAACCGCGTCGACAGCCTCGTCGAGCAGCTCTACGATATCTCCAAGCGCCTGATGCAGAACGAGGGTCGCCTGCTGCGCCTCGCCGAAAGCTACGGCGTCAAGCGTGACTCGTTCCTGGAGCAATATTCCGGTGCGGAACTCGATCCGAACTGGATGAAGTCGATCGCCAATCTGGCCGCCCGCGGCTGGAAGGAATTCGCCAAGAGCGAAAACACGACGATCCGCGACATCCGCCAGGAGATCCAGAACCTCGCCACGGAAACCGGCATCTCGATCGCCGAATTCCGCCGCATCGTTTCGATGGTGCAGAAGGGCGAGCGCGAAGCCCGCATCGCCAAGAAGGAGATGGTGGAAGCCAACCTCCGTCTCGTGATCTCGATTGCCAAGAAGTACACCAACCGTGGCCTTCAGTTCCTCGATCTCATCCAGGAAGGCAATATCGGCCTCATGAAGGCGGTCGACAAGTTCGAGTATCGCCGTGGCTACAAGTTCTCCACCTACGCGACGTGGTGGATCCGGCAGGCGATCACCCGCTCGATCGCCGACCAGGCCCGCACGATCCGTATTCCGGTGCACATGATCGAGACGATCAACAAGATCGTCCGTACCTCGCGCCAGATGCTGCACGAGATCGGCCGCGAGCCGACCCCGGAAGAACTGGCCGAAAAGCTCGCCATGCCGCTCGAAAAGGTCCGCAAGGTCCTCAAGATCGCCAAGGAGCCGATCTCGCTGGAAACGCCCGTCGGTGACGAAGAAGATTCGCATCTCGGCGACTTCATCGAGGACAAGAACGCGCTTCTGCCGATCGACGCCGCCATCCAGGCGAACCTGCGCGAGACGACGACCCGCGTTCTGGCGTCGCTGACGCCGCGCGAAGAGCGCGTCCTGCGTATGCGCTTCGGCATCGGCATGAACACCGACCACACGCTCGAGGAAGTCGGCCAGCAGTTCTCGGTGACCCGCGAACGTATCCGTCAGATCGAGGCGAAGGCGCTGCGCAAGCTGAAGCACCCGAGCCGCTCCAGAAAGCTGCGTTCGTTCCTCGACAGCTGAGCCTGTCTCGAACTCTTGCAAAGGCCCGGTCGTTCTCGCGACCGGGCCTTTTGCGTTTCTGGATCAGGCCGGACGGACGAGCAGCCGAACGAGGCGGCGCGTGAGCGGCAGGGCGAGAAGCAGGGTGGGGAAGGCGATCATCCAGGACATGGCCCAGGCCGGCAGCCAATGGGCGGGGAAATCGGCGCCCATGCCGAGATTGCGCCAGGTGGCGACGGCCGACACGACCATGGTCATGATGATGGAGAGGATGAAGGGCATGATGAAGCCGGCATAGCGGGCCGGCAGGCGCGTAAGCTGCATGGCAGTTCCTTTGAAAAGGGAAATCGTCTTCGGCGTCGGCATCTCGAACCTTTGCGGAAACGCCCCTACGGACGATTTCAGGTCTGGATGCGTTGCTTGATGTCAAACGCTTACGGCCGATGGTTCATCGACAGGGCCGAGATACCCCAGCCTGCCCGGTTCGGCAACTCTTTGGCAACGCGCGTTGCGCGCACGGCGAAGAATGGCAAAAAGCGCCGACGCCGTGGTTGCTTCCTAGTGGTTGCCATGCAAGGCTTGCGTGAGATTGCGAAGGAGGATGTGGATGCGGGATCGGTTGTGGTCTTTTCTCCTGTCCTTCTCGGCGACAGGCCTGGTGCTCGGCACACTTTTCTTCGCCGCCTCACTGACGCCGAGCCTTTTGCCACGCACCTACATCACCCAGGGCCTGCTTTCCGGTGTCACCATGGCCTGCGGCTATGGTCTCGGCGTGCTGCTGTCGCTCTTGTGGTTCTGGCTGGAACTGCCGGAACCGAAGGATCGTGTGCGGTTGGGGCTTAAGGCGGCGGCGGGCGGTGTTTGCGGTGTCGTCGTGCTGGTCTTCCTGTGGCGCACGGCCGAATGGCAGAACTCCATCCGCACGCTGATGAACCTGCCGCCCATCGAGACGGCGCATCCCTTTTATGTCGGCCTGATTGCGCTTGTCGTCTTCACGTTTTTCATCGGCCTTACCCGTTTCTTCACGCTTCTGGTCAAGCTCTTCGCCAACACCTCGCGCCGGGCAGCGCCGCGCAGGCTCTCCTATGTCATCGGCACGGCGCTGGCGGCGACGCTGTTCTGGACGCTGGCGGACGGCCTCTTGGTCCGCTTCGTGCTGCACACCGCCGATTCTTCCTTCCGCCGCCTCGACCAGGTGATCGAGCCCGACACTGCCGAACCCACCGACCCCCTGAAATCCGGTAGTGCTGCCTCGCTGGTGCGCTGGGATGCGCTGGGCCGCATGGGCCGTTCCTATGTGGCAAGTGGGCCGAGCGCCAAGGATATCGCCGATTTCACCGGCAAGCCGGCGATGGAGCCGCTGCGCGTCTATGCCGGCCTCAATGCCGGGGACACACCGGAGGAGCGAGCGAAGATCGCTTTGGACGAACTGATCCGCGTCGGCGGCTTCGAGCGCTCGACGCTCGTGATCATTATGCCGACGGGCACCGGCTGGGTCGATCCTGAGGGCATCGATACGGTCGAATACCTGCACCACGGCGACATCGCCAGCGTCGCCATCCAGTATTCCTATCTCGCGAGCTGGCTCTCGCTGCTCGCCGAGCCGGATTATGGTGCGGAGGCTGCGCGTGCGCTCTTCCACGCCGTCTATGGTCACTGGACGAGCCTGCCGAAAGAAAGCCGGCCCAAACTCTATCTCTACGGCCTCAGCCTCGGCGCCTTGTCCTCGGAGCAATCGGCGGAGCTATTCGAGGTGATCGGCGATCCCTATCAGGGTGCGCTCTGGTCAGGCCCGCCCTTCCCGAGCCGTATCTGGCGCAAGATGACGGCGGACCGCAATCCCGATACGCCGGCCTGGCTGCCGCGCTTCCGCGACGGCTCCTATGTGCGCTTCACCAGCCAGCGCAATGCGCTGCCGGAGGCGGGTGATCACTGGGGGCCGATGCGCATCGTCTATCTGCAATATGCCAGCGACCCCATCACTTTCTACGATCCCTACGCCTTTTATCGGCAGCCGGCCTGGATGGCTGCGCCGCGCGGGCCGGATGTCTCGCCGGATTTCCAATGGTATCCGGTTGTCACCTTCCTGCAGCTGACGCTCGATCTCGCGATGGCGACGACGACGCCCATGGGGCTCGGCCATGTCTATGCCGGCGAGCACTATGTCGAGCCATGGATTGCCGTGACCGATGTGACGGACTGGAGTGCTGCGGATATCGCGCGGCTGAAGGAGAAGTTTCGCGCCGGGCGGTGAGGGGACTTCCTGCGACACAAACAAAAACGCCGGGGTAAAAACCCCGGCGTTCGCATGTCCAAATCGCAAAAGCCTTATTCGGCGGCGACGATCTTGCCGTCTTCCCACTTGAAGAGCGAGAAGCTCTGCGAGGTGAGGTCGCCGTTTTCGCCGTAGGTGAGCTTGCCGATGGCGGTTGCGATCGGTTCGCCGGACTTCAGCGCCGTCGTGACGGCGGCGGCGTCTTCGGCGCTGCCGGCCTTCTCGATGCCGGCCTTCAGAACTTCGATGGCGGCATAAGCGTTGAGCGTGAAGGCTTCCGGCGGGATGCCCTTTTCCTTCAGGACAGCAACGGCGGCCGAGGAATCGGGGTTCTTCAGCGCGTCAGACGCGTTGGTGAACAGCGTGCCGGCCGCGGCTTCGTTGCCGATCGCCCAATATTCGCTGTTGGACAGGCCTTCACCGCCGATGATCGTGGCGTTGACGGAGAGATCCTTCAGCTGGCGAGCGAGCAGGCCGCCTTCCGGGTGGTAGCCGCCGAAGTAGATGACCTCGACGCCGTCAGCCTTGAGGCGGGTGAGCAGCGCGCTGAAATCCTTCTCGCCGGGCGTGACGGAATCGTAGAGCGCCTCGGTGATGCCGCCCTTGTTGATCGCCGCCTTGAAGGCATCGGCCAGGCCCTTGCCGTAGGCGCCCTTGTCATGAACGATGGCGACCTTCTTGTCCTTCAGCTTTTCCAGAACATAGGCAGCGGCGACTTCGGCCTGCTGGTCGTCGCGGCCGCAGGTGCGCAGAACGTTGGTCAGGCCGCGGGCCGTCAGGTCCGGTGCGGTCGCGGTCGGGGTGACCATCAGGATGCCGTTTTCGGCCAGAACGTCGGAGGCCGGGATGGCGACGCCCGAGGTGACCGGGCCGACGACGAAGCGGATGCCTTCGCCGACGATCTGGTTGGCGGCCGAAACGCCCTGCTTGGGCTCACCGGCGTCGTCGGTCAGCTTCAGCACGACCTGCTCGCCGAGGATGCCGCCGTTCTTGTTGATGTTTTCAACGGCGGCTTCCGCGCCGTTCTTGACCTGGTCGCCATAGGCGGCAACCGGGCCGGTCAGCGGCGCGATGAGGCCGATGACGATATCGGCATGCGCCAGCGGCGCGAAGGCGACGGATGCCGCGAGGGCAGCAACGGTGAAAAGAGACTTCTTCATGGTCGTTCTCCTGAACTTACGGCCTTGGGAGGGCCTGGTCGCAAACCGTCCCGCGCCCGGACGGCGCTGGCCTGAATCCGGAGGGAAGGGGTTCATCCACAGTCCGGAACATTCGTGCGCGAAGGGCCGGCGTGCTGCAGATTGATTAGGCCGGGAGGCCAAAAAGCGCAACAAAATAATGCATTTGCATATTTGATGGGCGGATCACGACTGTGAATGGAAGCCGGTGAACCGCAATTGAATCAAAACCAATCCTTAAGATTTACCAATTATAAATATCCGGAAATTTTCGAGGATTAGCGATGCGTTGCGTATTGATCGTCGTCCTCCTGCTGCTCGCTGGCTGTGCGTCGGTTCCAAGACAGACGCAGAATGCCTGTGCCATCTTCGAGCAGCGCGACGGCCTATGGGATAACTGGCGGCGTGCCGCCTACAGTGCCGAGCGCGAGTATTTTTTTTTTTTTGATTTGGTGATGTCGTAGATCTACACCGAATCCGGCTTCCGCCATAAT
>CBFGOD010000117.1:0-10978 GCA_965650295.1 uncultured Shinella sp.
GAAGCGATCCGGAATGTCGTCGCTCTGGCAGCGCACGCGATGCGGCGGCAGCGCGCGCAGGAGGTCGCCGCGGCCCCAGAGCACGCCGAGATGCGGGCCGAAGAACTTGTAGGACGAGCAGACGAGAAAATCGCAGCCGATCGCCTGCACATCCGGCAGGTGGTGCGGCGCAAGCTGCACCGCATCGATCCAGACGAGAGCACCCGCAGCTTTCGCCAGCGCCGTCAGCGCGGCGACGTCGTTGATGCTGCCGGTCATGTTCGAGGCGTAGTTGAGCGCCAGGAATTTCGTGCGCGGCGTCAGAAGTGCGGCAAGGTCTTCCGGCTCGATGCGCCAGGTCTCCTTGTTGAAGGGCAGCCACCTCACCTTCAGGCCATAGGCCTCGGCCATGGCAAGCCAGGGCGAGATATTGCCTTCATGATCCATGCGCGTGACGATGACCTCGTCGCCGGGCGACAGCGTGCTGCCGATGACGCGCGCCATCTGGAAGGCAAGCGTCGTCATGTTCGGGCCGATGATCATCTCCTGCCAGGAGGAAGCGTTGACGAACTCCGCCGCCGCATCATGCGCCGCACGCCAAGTGGCATCCGCGCGCTGGGACGCAGCAAAGCGCCCGCCGAGATTGGACGAGGCCGTCGCCATCGCCCCGGCCACGGCATCGATCACCGTCCGGGGAACCAGCGTTCCCGCAGGATTGTCGAGATAGGCGGTGCGCGAACCCTCCAAGGCCGGGAAGGAAGCGCGGATGAGGTCGATCGGATAGGCAGTCATGGGCGGCACCCTTTGCAGAACGCTGTTGTCGCTCCTCTGTGCCGCGTTCCGCCCTTCGCCGCCATCCACCTAGGAGATGAGGCCGGCGGCGAACATCGGCCCGCCCCTGTGCGCGGGAAAGCCATAGCCGTTGATCATCACCAGATCGATATCGCTGGCGCGCGCGGCAATGCCCTCGGAAAGCAGCGCCCTGCCCTCATCTGCCATCACGGTCAGAAGCCGGTCCATGATCTCGTCTGCCGTGAAGGCGCGCGGCACGATGCCCTTCGCCGCTCGCGCCGCTTCGATGACCGCGGCGACGGCGGGATCGACGGTTTTCTCGCCACCCGGATAGGCATACCAGCCGAGCCCGGTCTTGCGGCCGATACGGCCCGCTTCGCACAGCCTGTCGGCGATCTCGACATACCGTTCGGCGGGATCGCGCGTCGCGGCCTGGCGCTTGCGGCGTGCCCAGGCGATTTCGAGACCGGCCATATCGCTGACGGCGAAGAAGCCCATCGGAAAACCATAGGCCTCCATTGCGGCATCGATCTCCTGCGGCAGCGCGCCATCCTCCACCATGAATTCCGCCTCGCGGCGATAGGCGGAGAAGATGCGGTTGCCGACAAACCCTTCGGTGACACCGCAGACGATGGGGAGCTTGCCGAGACGTTTGACGAAGGCGAGCGCACTCGCCAGCACGTCGGGCGCCGTTTTCGTGCAGTCGACCACCTCCACGAGGCGCATGATATTGGCCGGCGAGAAGAAGTGCAGGCCGACCACGCGGGACGGATCCGCGGTGGCGTCGGCGATAGTGTCGGGATCGAGATAACTCGTATTGGTGGCCAGGATGGCCTGCGGCGCGACGATGCCGTCGAGCCTGCGAAACAGCTCGGTCTTGACCGCAAGGTCGTCGAAGACCGCCTCGATGACCAGATCGGCCGTCGCAAGATCTTTGGCCTTGGCGGTCGTCTCCAGCCGGGCGAGGCAGGCATCGCGTGTCTCCGGCGTGAGGCGCTTTGACTGGACGGCCTTGTCGAGCAGGCCGGCGATGCGCGTGCGGCCGCTTTCGGCCGCCTCCACGCTCTGCTCCAGCGCGACGACGCGGTAGCCGCCGGTCAGTGCCGAGACGGCGATGCCGGAGCCCATCAGCCCCGTGCCGACCACGCCGATCGTTTCGATGCGCCGCGGCTGAATGCCCTCAAGCGCGTCAACCTTGCCGGCGGCGCGCTCGGCGAAAAAGACATGCCGCAAGGCGGAGGATTCCTTGGAGTCACGCAGGCGCAGGAAGGTGGCCCGCTCTTCCGCCAGACCCCGTTCGAGATCGAGCCGGCCGGCGGCCCTGACGAGGCGGATGGCCTCGGCGGGTGCCATCTGGCCCCGGCTCTTGCCGATGACCTTTGCCTCCGCCGCATTGACCGCCGTCTCGTCCGCAGCTGGCACGGCAAGCGCGCCGGTGCGGCGCAGCGGCTGCCCGGCTTTTTCCCGCACGACGGCGATGGCGGCGGCGACGGCATCGGCGGCAACGGCATCGGCAAGGCCCAATGCCACAGCCTCGGCACTCTTCACCGCTCGGCCCGTGCCGATGAGATCGATGGCCGCAACCGAGCCGATCAGACGCGGCATGCGCTGCGTTCCGCCGGCACCGGGCACGAGGCCGAGTTTCACTTCCGGCAGGCCGAAGCTCGCACCTTCCCCGGCGATGCGACCATGGCAAGCCAGCGCGACCTCGCAGCCGCCACCGAGGGCCGCGCCGTTCACGGCTGAGATCACCGGCTTTTCCGAAAGTTCAATACGCTCGATCACGTCGGGCAGAGCGGGTGCTACCGGCGGCTTGCCGAATTCGCGGATATCGGCCCCGCCGATGAAGGTGCGGCCCACACTGGCGATCACGATGCCCAGGATGCCAGGTGTCCCGGCGGCATGGTCCAGCGCGGCGACCAGCCCGGCCCGGACATGGGCCGAGAGCGCGTTGACCGGCGGATTGTCGATGGTGACGACGAGCACGCCGTCATGGCTGGAAGCCGAAACGCTCTCGGAAAACCGCATCTTCACGCCTATTCGGGAACGACAGCCGTGGCCTGGATTTCGATCTTGGCGCGGTCTTCCACCAGCGCCACCACCTGCATCGCGGCCATGGCGGGATAATGCCGGCCGATGGTTTCGCGATAGGCCTGGCCGATACCGCGCAGATTGCCGAGATATTCCTGCTTGTCGGTGAAATACCAGGTCATGGTGGTGATGTGATGCGGCTCCGCCCCGCCGGCGGCGAGCACGGCCACGACATTCTTCAGCGTCTGGCGCACCTGCTCGACGAAATCGTCGGTCTCGAACTGCGCCTGCGCATTCCAGCCGATCTGGCCGCCGACGAAGAGCGTGCGGCCCGACGCCGCCACGCCGTTGGCATAGCCGATGGGCTTCGCCCAGCCTTCAGGTTGCAGGATCGTGTGCATGGGGCGTCTCCAGATGATGGGTCAGTGCGGCGCGGATATCCTCCGGCCAGGCAAGCGAACGGTTCGTATCGAGCGAGGTGGCGACGATGCGGTGTCTTGCGCTCCAGAGCACGGTGTCGCCGCGCGAGACCGTGTGCTCCAGATCGAGCGACGAACGGCCGATGGCGCGCACCGACAGCGCGAAATCCAGGGCATCGCCCTGAAAGCCGGGATTTTGAAAAGTAAGGTCGAGGTGCACTGTCGGCACGCTCATCCGCCGAACCTCGTTCATCGCCCGCCAGGGGAAACCGAGCGAGGCGAAAAAATCCTCCAGCACGCCGACGAGGATGTTGAGATAGGACGGGAAGTACGCGATGCCCGAGGGATCGCAGTCTCCGAACCTGAGCGGCTTGGTGATGGTGAACACGGAGCCTCCCTAGCGCGCCGGGGCTTTCATCAGCTCGCGGCCGATGATGAGTTTCTGGACTTCCGTCGCACCCTCATAGATGCGCAGCGCCCGGATCTCGCGGTAGAGCCGCTCGGTGATCTCGCCCGAGCGCACGCCCCTGCCCCCGAACAGCTGCAGCGCCTGGTCGATGACCCATTGGGCATTTTCCGTCGCGGTCATCTTGGCCATCGCCGCCTCGCGCGTCGTCGGCTGCTTCTGCACGTCGCGCTTCCACGCGGTGCGGCTGGTCAAGAGTGCGGCGGCATCGATGGCGGTCGCCATTTCGCCAAGCGTGCTCTGCGCCGTCGGCAGGTCGGAGAGTGTGGCGCCGAACATTTTTCGGCTTTTCGCATGGGCCACGGCTTCATCGAGCGCGCGGCGGGCAAAGCCAGTCGCGGCCGCCGCCACGGACGGGCGAAAGATGTCGAGCGTGCGCATGGCGATCTTGAAGCCTTCGCCGGGGCTTCCAAGCATTTGCGTCGCGGGGATGCGGCAATTGTCGAAGCGGATGCGGGCGAGCGGATGCGGCGCGATGGTCTCGATGCGCTCGGCGATGGTGAAGCCGGGCGTATCGGCAAAGACGACGAAGGCGGAAATGCCGCGCGTGCCGGGCGCCTCACCGGTGCGGGCAAAGAGCGTATAGACATCGGCGATGCCGCCGTTGGAAATCCAGGTCTTCTCGCCGTCGAGAATGAAGTGGTCGCCCTCACGCCGAGCGGCGCAGGCGAGCGCGGCGACGTCGGAGCCGGCATCGGGTTCGGAGAGCGCGAAGGCGGACAGCCACTCGCCGCGCGCCACTTTCGGCAGCACCTGCTCCTTCAGCGCCGGCGAACCGGACAGGCTGATCGCCCCCGTGCCGAGACCCTGCATCGCAAAAGCGAAATCGGCGAGGCCGTCGGCATAGGCGAGCGTTTCGCGCACCAGGCAGAGCGCCCGGCTGTCGATCGCCTCGCTGGCCCCGCCGAAAGCTTTTGGGACGCAATGGCGCAGGATGCCGGCGGCACCCAGCGCCGCGACCAGCTGCCGGCAGGCCGCATCGACATTGCCATGGTCCACATTGTCGAGGCCGCCACGCGCGACGAAGCCGTCAAGCTCCGCTGCAAGGGCGCGGTGGCTGTCGTCGAAGAACGGCCAGTCGAGATGATCGCGGGTCGGCGCCATGGCAGCGGGCTGCATGTCAGTTCCCCTCGAAGGCGGGCTTGGCCTTGGCGGCGAAGGCCTCGAAGGCGCGGCGGAAATCGCCCGTCGCCATGCAGATCGCCTGCGCTTGCGCTTCCGCCTCGATCATCTGGTCGATGCCCATCGCCCATTCCTGATCGAGCATCTTCTTCGTCATGGCATGGGCGAACCACGGGCCATCGGCGAGGCTGCGGGCAAACTTTTGTGCTTCGGCGAGCACGGTGTCGCGCTCATGCAGGGCGTTGTAGAAACCCCAATTATGCCCTTCCGCGGCGCTCATCACGCGGCCGGTGAACAGCAGCTCGGCGGCGCGGCCCTGGCCGATGATGCGCGGAAGGATGCCACAGGCGCCCATGTCCGCCCCGGCGAGCCCAACGCGGGTGAAGAGGAAGGCGGTCTTCGTCTCCGGTGTCGCCACGCGGTAGTCCGAGGCCATGGCGAGGATCGCTCCGGCACCGGCGCAGATGCCGTCGACGGCGGCGATGATCGGTTGTGGGCACGCGCGCATCTGGCGCACCAGCTCGCCCGTCATGCGGGTGAAGGCGAGAAGGTCCGGCATCACCATTTCGGTGAGCGGCTTGATGATATCGAACACATCGCCGCCGGAGGAGAAATTGCCGGCCGCGCCCGTCAGCACCACGACGCGCACGTCGCTGGCCCGCGTCAGCGCGTGGAAGAGGTCACCCAGTTCCTCATAGCTTTCGAAGGTCAGCGGGTTCTTCTTGTCCGGGCGGTTCAGCGTGATCGTCGCGACGCGGCCATCGGCATCCGTCTCGAACAGGAAGTGCTTCGCCTGATGGTTCCTGAAGGGGCGCTGCTTGGCCTGCATGGGGTTCGTCATGTCGTCGTCCTTCAAAGAATTTCGCCGCCGGCGACCGCGATGGCCTGTCCGGTGATTGCGCTTGCCCCTTCCGAGGCGAGCCAGGAAACGGTGTGCGCCACCTCGGCCGGGCTTACCAGCCGGCCCTGCGGGTTGGAGCGCGCGAGGCTGGCGCGCGCCTCCTCGCGCGAGCGGCCGGTCTTTTCGCTGATCGTGTCGAGCGCGCCATCGATGAGCGGCGTATCGGTGAAGCCGGGGCAGACGGCGTTGACGGTGACGTCGGTGCGCGCCAATTCCAGCGCCAGCGCCCGCGTCAGGCCGATGACGCCGTGTTTGGAGGCGCAATAGGCGGAGACATAGGCATAGCCGGTGAGGCCGGCGGTGCTCGCGACATTGACGATGCGGCCCTTGCCGGCGCGGCGCACGGAGGCGAGCGCGGCCTGCGTCACCAGATAGACGCCCGTGAGGTTGATGGACAGCACGCGCTGCCAGAGGGCGAAATCGGTCTTTTCGAACGGTGCCGAGGGGGCTTCGCCGGCGCAGTTGACGAGCACGGCGATCTCGCCAGCCGATGCGATGGCGGCGGCGATGCCGCGCTCGACGGCCGCGGCGTCCGTCACGTCGAAACCGTCGTGGACGAAAGCCTCGCCGCCAGCCGCGCGGATTTCGTCACGCACGGCCTCCAGAGGCGCGGCCCGTCGGCCGGCAAGGCTGACGATATGGCCCTCGGCAGCAAGCGTCAGCGCGATGGCCTTGCCGATGCCGCTGCCGGCGCCCGTGACGAAAGCGTGCCGCCTGCTCATGACTTGCCTGCCGTCGTCGCGCGGGCGAGGTTGTTCACATATTGCGCACGGGCGGAATAATATTGCTTCGGCCAGAGCTGGGCGTCATAGCCGATCTTCGCCGCCTCGTGCATCACGAAGGACGGGTCGGCCAGATGCGGGCGGGCGACGGCACAGAGATCGGCGCGGCCGGCGGCGATGATCGAATTGGCATGGTCCGCCTCCGAAATCGCGCCGACGGCAATGGTCGGCACCTGGATCTCGTTGCGAATCTTGTCGGAGAACGGCGTCTGGAACAGGCGGCCATAGACCGGCTTCTCCTCCTTCACCACCTGGCCGGACGAGCAGTCGATCATATCGGCGCCGGCCTCCTTGAACATTTTCGCGAAGATCGCCGCATCCTCGGGCGTGTTGCCGCCCTCGTGCCAATCGTTGGTCGAGAGGCGCACCGAGATCGGCCTGTCCTCAGGCCAGACCTTGCGGATGGCGTGGAACACTTCAAGCGGGAAGCGCGCACGCGCCGCATGATCACCGCCGTAGTCGTCGGTGCGCTGGTTGGTGAGCGGCGAGAGAAAGCTCGACAGGAGATAGCCGTGCGCGGCATGCAGTTCGAGAATGTCGAAGCCGATATCACGCGCCCGTTCGGTTGCCGTCACGAAATCAGCGATGACGCGGTCCATGTCCTCGCGGGTCATTTCGCGTGGCGTCTGCGAATGCTTGAGATAGGGCAGAGCCGAGGCCGAGATCAGTGGCCACGCGCCTTCCGACAGCGGCTGATCGATGCCCTCCCATGCAAGTTTCGTTGCGCCCTTGCGCCCGGCATGGCCGAGCTGGATGCCGATCTTGGCGGGCGTTTCGTGATGCACGAAATCGACGATGCGCTTGAAAGCCTGCTGCTGCACGTCGTTCCACAGGCCAAGGCAGCCGGGCGTGATGCGCGCATCGGGCGAGACGCAGGTCATTTCCGGGAAAACGAGGGCGGCACCGCCCATGGCGCGCGCGCCGAGATGCACGAGATGGAAATCGCCCGGCAGACCGTCCGTCGCCGAATACATCGCCATCGGCGAGACAACGATGCGGTTGCGGAGCGTCAGGCCGCGCAGCTTGAACGGTGTGAACATCGGCGGCGGCACGGCGCCGTTTGCCGCCTTTTCCGCGCCGGCCCGCTCGGCAAACCAGCGCTCGAAGCCTTCGAGCCAGTCCTTGTCGCGCAGGCGAAGGTTTTCATGGCTGATGCGCTGCGAGCGCGTCAGCATGGAATACATGAACTGCTCCGGCTCCAGCGTATCGGCATAGCGCGTGCCGACCACCTCGAACCATTCCATGGCGTTGCGCGCGGCATTCTGGATGCGCGCGACATCGACGCGGCGCACTTCTTCATAGGCCGCGAGCACGGCCGGGATATTCGCCTTGTCATGGCCGAGGATGTCGAACTGGCGCGTCAGTTCGATCGCGTCGTCGATGGCAAGCTTGGTGCCGGAGCCGATGGCGAAATGGGCGGTGTGGGCGCTGTCGCCCATCAGCACGACATGGCTGTTGCCGTTGAAATGGCTCCATTTCTCGCAGATCAGCCGGCCGAAATTCAGCCAGGCGGAGCCGCGCATGTGGCGCGCATTGGTCATCAGGCTGTGGCCGTCGAGGCTTTCGGCAAAAAGCTTTTCGCAGAAGGCGATGGATTGGTCCTGATCCATCTTATCGAGCCCATGCGCCTTGAAGACCTCGTCGGTCGTCTCGACGATGAAGGTCGAGGTCGTATCGTCAAAGCGATAGACATGCGCCTGGAACCAGCCGTGTTCGGTGCGCTGGAAATCGAAGGTGAACGCATCGAACGGCTTGTTGGTGCCGAGCCAGATATAGCGGTTCGGCCGCACCACCATATCGGGCTGGAAGACGTCGGCATATTTGTTGCGGATGCGGGAATTGACGCCATCGGAAGCGATGATGAGGTCGGCGTCCGGGAATTCCTCGTCGCCCTGCACGTCGCGCTCGAACAGCAGCTCGACGCCCAGTTCCAGGCAGCGCTCCTGCAGGATGTTGAGCATCTTCTTGCGGCCGATGCCGACGAAGCCGTGGCCGGTGGTGCGGATCTTGCGGCCCTTGAAGACCAGCTCGATATCGTCCCAATGGTTGAAGGAAACCTCGATCGCCTCGGCCGTTTCCGGGTCCCACTGGCGCATCGACTGCATGGTGGCGTCGGAGAAGACGACGCCCCAGCCGAAGGTATCGAAAGCCCGGTTGCGCTCGACGACGGCGATCTGATGTTCGGGATGCTGGCGCTTCATCAGAAGCGCGAAATAGAGACCGGCAGGCCCACCACCGATACAGACGATCCGCATGTCGTTCTCCTCCCGAGCTCCGGCCGCGTGCCTCGCAGAGGCCGCACGGGCATCCGGACTGTGGCAGCAGGTTGGACCCGTTTCGGAGAAATTTCAAGCTTAAAATTGTTTTGGTCTGGAAATGCGAGACGGCGAAGCATGGATGAAAAGTCCCCTCCCCACCCCCTCCCCACAAGGGGGAGGGGCTTAACCAGCCGCTCCGTCTCACCAGCTTCGACCGGCCCTGCTGGCAGCAAGGCTACAGAAGGTATGAAACCGGATCGGCACGGGAAGCCCCTCCCCCTTGTGGGGAGGGGTTGGGGAGGGGTCTTCCGGCTTGGGAAACCGAAAACAGCCGTTCTCAGCCACTCTTGGCGAGCGAGGCGATGACCGAGCGCTTGAGCTTGGCAAGCGCATCCATCAGAACGCCGCCATCCGCCGGTTCGAGGCCGGCGAAGAGGTCGGAAATCCAGTCGGCGTGGCGGGCCGCCATCTTCTCGAATTCGGCGCGGCCGAAGGGGGTGAGCGCGATGATCTGAACGCGGCGGTCGGTCGGAAGCGTCGTGCGGCTGAGATGGCCGCTCTCCGTCAGGCGCTCGACGAGGACGGTGATGTTTCCGGGCGAGACCATCATGCGCTTGGAGACTTCGCCGAGCACCATGCCGTCGGGCGCGCGCTCCAGCTGGGCCATCAGGTCGAAGCGCGGCAGGGTGGAATCGAATTCCTCGCGCAGGCGGCGGCGCACTTCGCTTTCCACCAGCGTCGAGCAGGTGAGCAGGCGCAGCCAGAGGCGAAGCTCGGCACGGTGATCGTGCGGCGCCTCCAGAGCCTTGGTCTCGCCATCCACCCAATCCGGCGCGATGTCGAACGTGTCGTCACCCGTCATAACAAAGGTCCGTTTCCTGTCCCGTCGCCTTGCCTTTTAGAGATGTTTGCACCGCTTGGACAGCGCCGTCATCTGGCGGCGTGCAGCGCGGAAGGTCGCGGCTCGGCACGGTCGCCGTCTTCCGACTGGGCAAAAACGTTCACCGTCAGGCCGATATGCTCGGCCATCAGGACCTGTGCCCGCGAGGCATCCCGATCGAGCGCGGCCTCCATCAATTCGGTATGATGCTCGATCGACATGGCGTCATGAAGGGCCGCGACCGCCGCCTCGTAGCCTTCCGTCCTGCCCTCGGCCGCCCGAAGCGCCGGGGCGAGGCTGAGGAAGCGGTGATGGCGGCGCAACTGGTCGGACACCGTCGCCTGGAAACGCATGAGCCAGTTCGACCGGGCCGCGCTGATCAGCGCGGTGTGGAAGGCGGCGTGCCGTTCATCCCACTCGTCAATCTCGGCCTCCCTCGCCGTCTCGACGACAAGCTTGCAACGCGACAGCCGGTAATGCGCCGTGACGACCTCCGATTCCCAGGCGCTGTCGCCGTTGGCAATCGATTCCAGCAGGAGCGGGATTTCCACCACCATGCGGGCACGCGTCAGGTCTTCCAGCGCGTCGAGGGAAACGGGTGCGACCGCAAAGCCGCGATTGCTGATCGCCGTCACCAGCCCTTCGGCCTCCAGCCGCGACAGCGCCTCGCGCAGCGGCGTCCAGCCGATCTCGTAGCGATCGCGCAAGGCACTCAGCTTCATCGGCGCGCCGGGCTTCAGCCGCGTCGCGAGGATATCGCGGCGCAGCAGGCGATAGGCGGATTCTGTTTTGGTCGCTTGCTCGTGCTCTTGCATCGACATCCCCTGGCACCGGCAATTCTCTGCGTCAAATATATATACTTTCGGCCGTGCAATCAAAATATATATATTATTTGACAAGCCGCTCCACCGCCGCCATGATCCGCGCCAAGCCGCTGAGGAACGGCGGCCGCTTGTCATTTCTGGGAGGATTTCATGAGCAGGCTTACAAAGTCATTCGTTTCGGGACTGGTTCTGGCCGGCGCACTGGCGCTGGGCGCCGCAAACGCGCTCGCCGAGCCGATCCGCATCGGCATCGCCAATTTCGGCGAACATCCGCAGCTTGCCGCCTCGATTGCCGGCTTCAAGAAGGCGATGGCCGAAAACGGTTTCGTCGAGGGCAAGGATGTCGTCTATTCCGAAAGCCACACCAATTTCGACGCCTCGCTGGTGCCGCAGATGATCGCCAAGCTGCAGGCCGAACAGCCCAAGCTGATCTACACGATCACCACGCCCGTCTCGCAGATCGCCAAGAAGGCGCTCGCCGGCTCCGGCAATCCGATCGTCTTCTCAGCCGTCACCGATCAGGT
>CBFGOD010000118.1:0-10924 GCA_965650295.1 uncultured Shinella sp.
GCGGTGCGAATAGAAGATATCGACATAGTCGAGGCCCATGCGCTTCAGGCTCTGGTCGCAGGAAGCGATCAGGTACTTGCGGCTGCCCCATTCGCCATACGGACCCGGCCACATGTCGTAGCCGGCCTTGGAGGAGACGATCAGCTCGTCGCGCAGGTGCTTGAAATCGGTGCGCAGGATTTCGCCGAAGGCGGTTTCGGCCGTTCCGCCGGGAGGACCGTAATTGTTGGCGAGGTCGAAATGGGTGATGCCGAGGTCGAAGGCGGTGCGGCACATGTCGACCTTGCGGTCATGCGGCGTGTCATCGCCGAAATTGTGCCACAGGCCGAGCGACACCGCCGGCAGCTTCAGGCCGGAGCGCCCAACGCGGTTGTAGATCATCTTGTCGTAACGGTTTTCCGCCGGCTGCCAGGCCATGATGTGTTCCTTTGTCTCGATATGGGGTGCGTCTGCATAACGCTCCCGCAGCGTTCTTCACAAGAGGCATTTGCCCCTTTCCCTGCACGCGGGAGAAGCGCTTCCGGTTTGACCATAGCGCCCGAGGCTAACCCCCCTCTGCCCTGCCGGGCATCTCCCCCAAAAGGGGGGAGATTGATTGGGGCAGCGTTTCGCCAATCTCCAGCGTTGCTGGTTGAGCAAGGTTTTCGCTACTTGCCGATCTCCCCCCTTGTGGGGGAGATGCCGGGCTGGGCAGAGGGGGGTAAATCCACGGCACATCGGCTACCGCAACAACGCTCGCGCCTCCTCGATGCCAAGCGCTTCCGGCTGGGTGCAGGTCGTCACGATATCGACGGCCTTGCCCTCCTCTGCCGAGCGCAGGATCGAGGTCAGCACGTCGATCGTGTGCAGCGAGCGGTCGAGCGAGCAACGGTAGTCGCGGCCGGTGGTCACCGCCTCCATCATGTCGGCAAGGCCGATGCCGCGGTAGTTGGCCTGCGTGCCCCAGTCGAACTGGTAGTTCTGCGCGGTCAGCGGGTGATCCCAGACCTCCACCTCCTTCGGCTCGCGATCGTTGCCGGCCACTTCCACCTTGCCGCCGAAGAAGTTCGGATCCGGCACGAAGACGGCACCGTCGGTGCCGTAGAGCTCCATGTTCTGGTGGCGATGCGCCCAGACATCCCAGCTCGCCATCAGCGCGATCTGCGCGCCGTTCTCGAATTCGAGGATGGCATGGATATTGGTCGCAACGATGACCGGTACGGCCTGACCAAGCCGCGGGCCGTTCCCGATGATGCGCTCCTCGCGCGCCTTGTTGGCGAGCGCCACGACGCGCTTCACCGGCCCGACGAGGTTGACGAGATTGTTCACGTAGTAGGGACCGAGATCGAGGATCGGCCCGCCGCCCGGCGCAAAGAAGAAGTCCGGGTTCGGATGCCAGCTCTCCATGCCGGGCGAAAGCACATGCGCCGTGCCCGACATGATCTTGCCGACCTTACCACTGTCGATGATATGGCGGGCGAACTGGTGCGAGCCGCCGAGATAGGTATCCGGCGCCGAACCGACCTTGAGACCCCTAGCGTCGGCGATGCGGCGCAGGTCCTCGCCCTGTTCGATGGAGAGAACGAAGGGCTTTTCCGAATAGACGTGTTTGCCCGCCTCCAGCGCCGCCTTCGAGACGGGATAATGCGCCTCCGGGATCGTCAGGTTGACGACGACGTCGACCGCAGGATTGGCGAGCAGCGCGTCGATCTCCTCAGCCTCCACGCCGAACTCTTCCGAGCGCGCCTTGGAGGCTGCGGGGTTGATATCGGCGCAGGCGACAAGCTTCAGGTTCCTGAACATCGGGATCAGCTTGAAATAAGCGCCCGAAATGTTGCCGCAGCCGATGATGCCGACTCCGTATTCCTTGCTCATGGTGGTCAGTCCTCAGAATGCCTTGATGGTTTTAATCGAGCGGGTGGCAAGACGGGTGATGTCCTTGGGATTGTCGTGCTCGACGATGAAGTGTTTTGCCGGCGTGCCGACAAGCGCCTTGGCGAGATCGCCCCAGGCGACGGTGCCGTGGCCGACATCCGCCCAGCCGTCCTCGTCCGTGGCCTCGCCCTTCGGCGCGATGTCCTTGACGTGCACGGCGGTGATGCGGCTGCCGTATTTCTGGATCCAGGCGAAGGGATCGGCGCCGCCGCGAATGACCCAGGCGATATCCGCTTCCCAGGTGAGATCCGGGCCGCCGGCGAAGATGTGGTCCTGCGGCACGGAACCATCCGGCAGGGCGAAGAACTCGAAATCATGGTTGTGCCAGCCGAAGACGAGGCCCGCCTTGCGCAACGGCTCGCCGGCCTTCTGGAGGCGCGCGCCGAAGGCATGCCAGCCGGCGGCGTCCGTCGGGCGGTGTTCGGGCAGCAGATAGGGGCAATAGACCGCCTCGATGCCGAGCGTGCGGCAAATCTCGATGACGTGGTCCGGCTCGCCCTCGATCATGTCGAGGCCGAAATGGGCGGTGGGCATGGTGAGGCCGTTCTTGTCGAGATCGGCTTTCACCTGCTGGATCGCGGCATCGTCGAGCGATGCATAGAGCGCGCCGTAGCCCTCGACTTGCTTGTAGCCGGCATCGGCCAGGATGCGGAACACTTCGGCGAAGGGCTGGAAATTGCGGGCGCTGTAAAGCTGGAAGCTGACGGTCTGCATTGTTGTCTCCTCGTATCAGTCTTGGGAAGTGCCTCAGTCTGGGGAAGTCTGGCAGGAATGAAGGTCGAGCCAGTGGAATTTCGGAACGGCGCCGCTTTCGGCGGGCGTGAAAATCACGGTCCTGCGTTCTCCGGCGGTGAGGTCGAAGGCATTGTCGGACCAGCGGCCAGCAATGTCGGCCTCCAGCATGACATGCAGCGCAAGGCCGCGTGCCGAGGCGGTGACGGCAAAGCGGCCATCGTCGCGCGGCGAAACATCGAGCGTCAGGCCGGAAGCCTCGAGATCAAGCGCCTTGTAGGTGCCGGAAACATGGTGCCCCTCACCCTTCATGCCGTTCGAGGCTTCGAAGGACCAGAACAGCAGCGTGTCCTCGGGAAGATCGGCGGCGAACACGGAAAACAACATTTCCGCCTTGTCCGGGCCGCAGACACCCTCGACGCTGCGATGCGGGCGCCGCTCGCCCCTGAGCGAGACAAGCCAGGTGTCGAGCTTCACCGTGACGGCATCGGCCGTGTCATTGACAACGGAGAAGCCGATAGTCTCGCCGTCCTTCGAAGGAATGGCGGCGACGGCGACGGGCTGGAAGAAGCGGCGCACCATATAGTGCATGGCCTTCCAGCTGCCGCCGTAATCGAGGCTCGACCAGGAGGCGACCGGCCAGGTGTCGTTGAGCTGCCAGTAGAGCGTGCCCATACAATGGGGCTTCAGCGAGCGCCAGTATTCGACGGCGGTGCGGATGGCGAGGCCCTGCTGGATTTGGCTGAGATAGACGAAGCTCGGGAAATCCTTGGGGAAGCGGAAATAGCGGAACATTGTGCCGGCGATGCGCTCATTGCCGCCGGCATTCTTCTGGTGGCTCTCCATCACGGGCGACGCGATGTTCATGTCCTTGCGCTCGGCGAAGGTCTTCATGACCGGCATGGACGTGTAGGACTGGAAGCCGAATTCCGAGCAGAAGCGCGGGCGCACGGTGCGGTAATTGTCGAACGACTTGTTCTCGTGCCAGACGGACCAGTAGTGCATGTCGCCGGAACCGTCGGCATGCCAGGCGTCACCGAAGTCGAGATAGCCGGAAGCCGGGCTGGACGGCCACCAGATCGCGCCTGGTGCGGCCTTCTTCATCGCGACTTCAACGGTGCGGTTGAGGCGGTCGTAGGAGACGAGATAACGGTCGCGGTTCTCGCGGCTGACATCGAACCAGGTCAGCGCGCCGACCAACTCGTTGTCACCGCACCACAGCACGATCGAGGGGTGCGAGGCGAGACGCTTGACCTGATAGTCCACCTCGGCGGCGACATTGTCGAGGAAATCGACGGTCGAGGGATAGAGGTTGCAGGCGAACATGAAGTCCTGCCAGACCATCAGGCCGAGCTCGTCGCAGAGATCGTAGAACCAGTCCGGCTCGTAGAAGCCGCCGCCCCAGACGCGCAGCATGTTCATATTGGCATCGACGGCCGATTGCAGCAGGTCGCGCACCGCGACGGGATTGATGCGCGACGGCAGCGCGTCGGCGGGGATCCAGTTGGCGCCACGGCAGAAGATTTCGCGGCCGTTGACCTTGAGCGCGAAGCGGCTGCCGGGCTCGTCCTTGTCGATCAGGAGTTCGACCTGGCGCAGGCCGATGCGGCGCACGACAGTCTCCGTCGGCGTCTCGACACGCACCGCATAGATCGCCTGCTCGCCATGTCCCTTCGGCCACCAGAGCGCGGGCTTTTCGATGCGGAACATGTGGGTGAGGTGCGTTTCGCCGGCATTGACGCCGATATCGAGCCGCACCCGCTCCTCGCCCAGCGCGAAATGCACCGGCAGGATGCCCGGCTGTTCGGCATGGAAGGTGGCGGTGACATAGAGATCGACGGCGCCATCCGCATGGTGGAACTGCCGCGTCGTGACATGCTCGATGCGCGCAGCCTCCAGCTTGCGCAGGACGATCTCGCCATAGATGCCGAGCGGCGCAATCGCGATGTTCCAGTCCCAGCCGAAATGGCACTGCGGCTTGCGCAGCATGTTGCCGTTCGGGATCGGCGAATTGCCTGTCGACCACGGGATGAAGAAGGGCTGCTCGGCCTGCCGGAGCGCGCCGGCCGCAACACTCGAATGGATCAGGACCTTCAGCGTGTTCTCGCCGACCTTCAGCGCATCGGTGACATCGGGACGGTAGCGGCGGAAGCAATTGTCGGTATCGAGCACCAGCACGCCGTTGACATAGACGGACGCGACCGTGTCGATGCTGCCGATATCGAGATACCAGTCGCCCTCCAGCATTTCGGGCGCGATCTCGAATGTCCGCTCGATCGCCCAATCCTTCTCCGCCACCCACTGGATATCGCGCTCATTGCGGCCGGCATAGGGATCGGGAATGAGACCGGCGGCCAGAAGCGCGCTGTGCACGTCGCCGGGCACGCGCATCGGCGCGGTCTTCTCCGCATCGGTGCTGGTAACGGTCCAGAGGCCGGAAAGATCGATGGCGGCGATGTCGGATGTGTGGGTCATGACTTTGTCTCTGGCTTGCTGTGCGCGGGGTGTTACCCCCCTCTGGCCTGCCGGCCATCTCCCCCACAAGGGGGGAGATTGAATCGTGGTCACGTCTTGCAGAACTCTGCCGTTGCGTATGGAGCGATGCCTATGCGACCTGCCGATCTCCCCCCTTGGGGGGGAGATGGCCGGCAGGCCAGAGGGGGGTAGCCGCGATTTCCATCATCCTAAATCCGCTCCTCCGTGCCCGCATCGAACAGCGAGGCCAGCCCCATATCGAAGGAGAGCTTCACCGCCGTGCCGGGCTTGAAGCGCCGCGCACCGGCGACGCGGACGGACATGGTGTGGCCGGCATGTTTGAGCCAGAGCAGGTTGTCGGCGCCCATCGGCTCCTCGATATCGACGGTCGCCTGGTGATGATCGGCACCGGGGCCGTCCTCGTTGACCTTCACATGCTCCGGACGCACGCCGAGCACGACCTTGCGGCCGGCCTGGAGCGCCTCACCGGCAGCGTAGCCATCGAGCGCGAAATCCACACCGTTGGCGACGAAGACCGGCTTGCCGCCCTTCTCGACGATCTCACCGCGCAAAAAGTTCATGGACGGCGAGCCGATGAAGCCGGCGACGAACATGTTCTTCGGGGCGTTGTAGATCGTGTTGGGATCGGCCAGCTGCTGGATGACGCCGCTCTTCATGATGGCGATGCGGTCGGCGAGCGTCAGGGCCTCGATCTGGTCATGCGTGACATAGATCATCGTGTTCTTCAGTGACTGGTGCAGCCGCTTGATTTCCACGCGCAGCTCCGAGCGCAGCTTGGCGTCGAGGTTGGAGAGCGGCTCGTCGAACAGGAAGACGTCCACGTCGCGTACCAGCGCCCGGCCGATCGCCACGCGCTGGCGCTGGCCGCCGGAGAGTTCCGAGGGTTTGCGCTTCAGGAGCGGGCCGATCTGCAGGATTTCGGCGGCACGGGCCACGCGCTTGTCGATCTCCGCCTTCGGCATCTTGGCGACCTGCAGGCCGAAGGAGAGGTTCTTCTCCACGGTCATCTGCGGATAGAGCGCGTAGGACTGGAACACCATGCCGATGCCGCGGTCCTTGGGCTCCTCCCAGGTGACGTTCTTGTTCTTGATGAAGATCTGCCCGCCGGTCGGCTCGAGCAGGCCGGCAATGCAGTTGAGAAGGGTCGACTTGCCGCAACCGGACGAGCCGAGAAGCACGAGGAACTCGCCCTCCCCGATATCGAGATTGAGGTCTTCCAGCACGTTGACCGAACCGAAGCTCAACGAAAGGTCCTTGATGGAGACGGATTTCTGCATGGCTTAACCCTTGACTGCGCCGGCGGCGATGCCGCGGACGAACAGGCGCCCCGACACGAAATAAACGAAGAGCGGAACCGCGCCGGTAAGCAGAGTCGCGGCCATGTTGACGTTGTATTCCTTCACTCCCTGGACGGAGTTGACGATGTTGTTGAGCTGCACGGTCATCGGATAATATTCCGGCCGCGTGAACACGACGCCGAACAGGAAGTCGTTCCAGATGCCGGTGATCTGCAGGATCATGGCGACGACGAAGATCGGCAGCGACATGGGCAGCATGATGCGGAAATAGATCTGCCAGAAGCCTGCCCCATCGATGCGCGCCGCCTTGAACAGCTCCTCCGGCAGCGACGAGAAGTAGTTGCGGAACAGCAGCGTCAGGATCGGCATGCCGAAGATCGTGTGCACGATGATCAGGCCGGTCAGCGTGCCGTAAATGCCGAGTTCCCGGAGCACGATGACGATCGGATAGATCATCACCTGATAGGGAATGAAGGCGCCGACGATGAGGATCGTGAAGAACAGGTCGGCCCCCTTGAACTTCCAGTTGGCGAGCGCATAGCCGTTGACCGAGGCGACGAGGATCGAGATCAGCGTCGAGGGCACGGTGATGCGCACCGAATTCCAGAAGCCGCGCGACAGGCCATCGCAGTTGAGGCCGGTGCAGGCGGTGGCCCAGGCCTCGGCCCAGGGCTCGAAGGTCACTTCCAGCGGCGGCGAGAAGATATTGCCGAGCCGGATTTCCGGCATGCCCTTGAGCGAGGTCACGACCATCACATAAAGCGGCAGCAGATAGTAGAGTGCCGCCACGGCCAGCGTGCCGTAGAGCATGATGTTGCGGCCGGAGAGTGTGCGGCGCGGTTTGGCGCCACGCGGCTCGACGCCGGCTTTCGTCGCGGCGGCCAGCGCCGGGCCGGGCTTGATGGAGACGGTCTCAGCCACGCTTGCGTCCTCCGAATTCGAGATAGGCCCAGGGGATGATGATGATGGCGACGGTGACGAGCATCATGGTGGAGGCGGCGAAACCCTGCCCGAGGTTCTGGGCCTGGAACATGTAGTCGTAGACATATTTCGCCGGCACTTCCGACGAGATGCCCGGACCGCCGCTCGTCTGCGCCACCACGAGGTCGTAGACCTTGACGATGCCGCTCGCGATGATCACCAGCGTCGTGATGAAGACCGGACGCATCATGGGAATGACGATGAAGAGATAGGTCTTCCACATCGGGATGCCGTCGACGCGCGCCGCCTTCCAGATGTCCTCGTCGATGCCGCGCAGCCCCGCGAGCAGCAGGCACATGACGAGCCCCGTGCCCTGCCAGAGCCCGGCGATCAGCACGCCGTAGATGACGATGTCGGAATTGTAGAGCGGATCGAAGGTGAAATTTTCGAACCCGAGCGAGCGCACGACGGACTGCACGCCGAATTCCGGGTTCAGGATCCATTGCCAGACGAGGCCCGTCACGATGAAGGATAGCGCGAAGGGATAGAGGAAGATCGTGCGAAAGGTGTTTTCGAAGCGGATCTTCTGGTCCATCAGCGCCGCCAGAAGGAAGCCGATGACGAGGCTGAAGATTAGCGTGAAGATGCCATAGATCGCCAGATTCTGGATCGAGACGATCCAGCGCGGCGCATCCCACAGGCGTTCGTACTGGTCGAAACCGACGAATTTCGCCCGCGGCAGCAGCTTGGAATTGGTGAACGAATAGACGACCGTCCAGACCGTACCGCCAAGAAAGATGACGACGGCGGTGAGCATCATGGGAATGGAAGCAATCTTGGAACTGAGATTGCGCAGCAATTTACTGGGGCGACCGGTGTGTGCCTGGCCCGTCATGGGTCACTCCTCCTTGGTCTCGATCAGAGATGATCGACGCCCTTCTCATCGGGCGCCGGAACCAGCCGGCAGAGAACTGCCGGCCGACGTCACTGAGGTCTGATCACTCCGCCGAAGCGATGATGTCGGCGAAACGCTTCTGGGCGTCTTCCGGCGTCATCGACGGGTTGGCGAAGAATTCGGAGAACAGGTCTTCTTTCTGCTTCTGGCTGTCGGCCGAAAGCAGCTGGTCGGTGCCTTCGATCACATTGCCCTTGGCAAGAATGTCGAGGCCCTTCTTCATGCAGTCGTTGGCGGCGGCGAGATCGACGTCGCCGCGTACCGGCAGCGAGCCCTTCTTCAGGTTGAAGGCAACCTGGGTGGCCGGCGCCAGCAACGTCGAGGCCAGCACTTCCTGCGCCTTGGACTTCTCTTCATCCTTGAGCAGCGGGAAGTAGAAGGCGTCGCCGCCCGTCGAGATGACCTCGTTCACGCCGAGGCCCGGAAGGCAGGTATAGTCCTTGCCGGCGGTCTGGCCGGCCAGTGCGAACTCGCCCTGCGCCCAGTCGCCCATGATCTGGCCGCCAGCCTTGCCGGTGATGACCATGTTGGTCGCCTGGTTCCAGTCCTGCACATTGGTCCCCTTGGACATGCGACGGGCATCGTCGGCAGCCTTGAAGACCTTGGCGATCTCGGCGCCGGCGGCGGCTTCCTCATCCTTGTCCTTGAAGACCTTGTAGTAGGTATCCTTGCCGGCGATGGCGACCATCAGGACGTCAAACGCGCCGGCCGCCTGCCAGGGCTGACCGCCGACGGCGAGCGGAACGATGCCGGCCTTTTCCAGCGCCGGACCGGCCGCGACGAACTCGTCCCAGTTTTTCGGAACCGCCACGCCCGCCTTTTCGAAGGCGGCGTTGGACAGCCAGAGCCACTGCCAGGAATGGATATTGACCGGCGCGCAGTAGATCTTGCCGTCGATCGTGCAGCTGTCGAGCAGGCTCGCCGGCTTGATGATCTCTTTCCAGTTCTCCTTGGTCGCGACATCGGTCAGGTCGCGCATCAGGCCGGCCTCGACCAGTTCCTCGGCCTGGCGACCGTGGTTGAACTGTGTGGCGCCCATCGGGTCACCGCCGGTGATGCGGCTGACCATGATCGGCCGTGCCGTGCCGCCGGAGCCGGCAATGGCGCCGTCGACCCACTTGTTGCCGGTCGCATCGAATGCCTTTGCCAGTTCGGCGACCGCCGCGGCCTCCCCGCCGGATGTCCACCAATGGGTCACTTCCAGATCGGTCGCATTGGCTGCGGCGAACGGCAGGACCACGGTCGCTGCCAGGACAGCAGCCATAGAGCGAATTTTCATGAGTTCTCCTCCCTCACTGAAACGTTGCCGGAAAAACCTAGTCCAATCGATTTAATCGCGCAACAGGGCTTGGAGAATTAATGCGAAATTTCTGTCAGACGCCTATTTCGAACCCCTTTACCGGCTGCCTTCGCAGCTTCACGGACACGAAAAGTCGCGGCGGAAAAAAGAGTAAACTATTGAAAATATTTTCATATTTTTAAAGCCTTGAAACAACTATGCAGCGTCGGCTTCGCATCTGCATAAATTATGACTTTGCGGCGCAATGACGGTCCGAGATCCGATCCACCGCAAATTTCAGGAAATTTCGTCTCGACAAAACATCTGTATCGTTACAGATTTATAGGCACTTTCGCGGGGGAGTAGCGGCCGGGGTTAAAAAATGTATAACCGGCCGCTCATATGGGAGAGGTGCAGGCAGGGGATGGACAACAAGAAGAGCGAGGGCCAGGCGGCAGCGCTTCCGCCCCCCAATGAACGGCCGACGCTGAAGACGATCGCCTTCATGACCGGCCTCGGCATCACCACCGTTTCCCGCGCCCTCAAGGATGCGCCCGATATCAGCGCGGAGACGAAGGAGCGTGTGCGCCTCGTCGCGCGCCAGATCGGCTACCAGCCGAACCGCGCCGGCGTGCGCCTTCGCACCGGCAAGACCAACGTCATCAGCCTGATCCTCAGCCTGGAGGAAGAGATCATGGGCCTGACGAGCCCGATGGTGATCGGCATATCGGAAATCCTCGCCTCGACGCAGTACCATCTGGTCGTGACGCCCTATCGAACCCAGGGCAACGCCCTCGACCCCGTGCGCTATGTATTGGAAACGGGTGCGGCCGACGGCGTCATCATCTCGCGCACCGAGCCGAAGGATCCGCGCGTCGCACTGATGATGGAGCGCAACTTCCCCTTCGTGACGCATGGCCGCACGGACATGGGTCTTGCGCATCCATACCACGATTTCGACAACGAGCGCTTTGCCTACGAGGCCGTGCGCAAGCTCACCGAAATGGGCCGCAAACGGCTGATATTGCTACAGCCGCCACCCTATCTGACGTTCTATCTGCATATGCGTGCCGGCTTCGAGCGCGGTATCCGCGATTTCGGCGCCACGGCGGTGCCTTTCAACAGCGTCAATCTCGATAACAGCCTGCTTGATATCCGCAAGGCGGCCGAAACGGTCTTCACCGGCCCGGACGCTCCTGACGGCGTCGTCTCGGGCAGCGGCGGCGGCGCCGTCGCGCTCATCGCCGCACTGGAGGCGAAAGGCTGCAGGCTCGGCCACGACGTCGACATGGTCTCCAAGGAACCGCACATGTTCCTGCAATGGCTGCG
>CBFGOD010000119.1:0-10918 GCA_965650295.1 uncultured Shinella sp.
GACCGGCCCGCCGCCGACTTCGTAGCCGTGGCAATAGGGGCAATGCAGCACCGTCTTGCCCCAGCGCTCCGCAAGGCCGGGAATATCGGACAGCTGATCCTCGAAGCCGGTGGCGAGCAGCACGCGCCGCGCATCGATCCGCCCGCCGTCTCCTGTCATCACCGAAAAGGCGTCCCGCTCTCCGTCCAGCCTTTCGGCCGACACATCGCGGAAGGTGACGGTCTCGTAGGCGGCAAGCTGGCGGCGGGCATCGGCGAGGATGTCGCTGCCCGGGCGGCCATCCTGCGCGAGGAAGCCGTGCGAATGAGCGGCAAAGCGGTTGCGCGGCAGGCCGGTGTCCAGAATGGTGATGCGGCGGCGGGCGCGGGCGAGCTGCATGGCAGCGGACAGGCCGGCAAAGCCCCCGCCGATGATGATGGCATCTTCGGTCATGGTGGATCCTTTCGATGGAACGAGCGGCACCGTTCGCCCGGCGGCTGCAGGGCGTTCGACGCAGGTTTTGGGATTTGGCTGCCGTCAGCCGGTATCGGCCCGGCAATGTTTCGCCGCCACCCGAAAATCGGCGGCGAGATCGGCGAGTGTCGTGGCGGCAAAGCGCGCCATCAGGATCGCCTCGGCATCCTTCAGGGCGTCACCGATCACCCGGTTGACGGATTTTTCGACGACGCAGCCCGGCATGTCCGTCGCCGGGCCGATCTGGAAGACGATTGGCTCGCCGAGCGCGTTGTAGATATCGAGCAGCGAGATGTCGGACAGCGGCTTGGCAAAATGCCAGCCGCCGCCGTGGCCGCGGCCGGATTGAACGATGCCGGCATCACGAAGCCCGGCCATGGTGCGGCGCACGACGACGGCATTGGTATCGAGGCAGAGCGCGAGATCGTCCGAGGTCATCGGCTCCTCGCGTTCGGCCATATGCATGAGTGCGTGGAGCACGGCGGAAAGGCGGCTGTTTCTTTTCATGTAACAATAATAGTTACGAATCGTGCCGTGTGTCAACACAGGCCGGCCGGAAGGGTGTCAGCCGGCTTGCAATATGCGGATGAGGGTGGGGCCAAAGATGAGCCCCACGGGGGCAAGAACGGCATGCAGAATCAGGATCGCCAGCAAATATGTGCGAAACGGCTCCTTGCGCGTCTTGTGCCGCAGCAGGCGTTGCGCGGCAACGGCGCCGAGGCTGCCGCCGAAAAAGGCGAATTGCAGCAGACTTGCTTCGGAAACGCGCCAGCCACCATTGCGCGCGGCGTCCTTGTCCCACCAGAAGAGGCAGAACGTCACAACGTTGAGGAGAAGGAAAATGGTCAGGAGCGCTGTCGTCGTGTTCATCACACGGTTTTAGCCGGCCATCCTTGCGACTTGGCTAACGACGGTGCTGCGCACCCGCTGAAAACCTTGCGCCGCCTGCCCATATGTTCTACCGAGACAGCACCGAAGACACCACAGCAAGAGCCGAAAATGACCCTCGTCGACGTCCGCACCCCCGATCCGAAACGCTTCATCCCCGGCGCCACCGGCGATTGGGAAGTCATCATCGGCATGGAGGTGCACGCGCAGGTCCTTTCCAATTCGAAGCTGTTCTCCGGAGCCTCGACGGAATTCGGCAAGGCGCCGAACGCCAATGTGTCGCTGGTCGATGCCGCCATGCCCGGCATGCTGCCCGTCATCAACGAGGAATGCGTCAAGCAGGCCGTGCGCACGGGCCTGGGCCTGAAGGCGCAGATCAACCATCGCTCGATCTTCGACCGCAAGAATTACTTCTATCCGGATCTGCCGCAGGGCTACCAGATCTCGCAGTTCAAGGATCCGATCGTCGGCGAGGGCAAGATCGTCATCTCGCTCGGCCCGGATCGTCAGGGCAATTTCGAGGACATCGAAATCGGCATCGAGCGCCTGCACCTCGAGCAGGACGCCGGCAAGTCGATGCACGACCAGCATCCGACCATGTCCTATGTCGACCTCAACCGTTCGGGCGTCGCGCTGATGGAGATCGTCTCCAAGCCGGACATGCGCTCGTCGGACGAGGCCAAGGCCTATATGACGAAGCTGCGCTCGATCGTGCGCTATCTCGGCACCTGCGACGGCAACATGGACGAGGGCTCCATGCGCGCCGACGTCAACGTTTCCGTGCGCCGTCCGGGCGAGGGTTTTGGTACGCGTTGCGAGATCAAGAACGTCAACTCCATCCGCTTCATCGGCCAGGCCATCGAATACGAAGCCCGCCGCCAGATCGGCATTCTGGAGGATGGCGGTTCCATCGATCAGGAAACCCGTCTCTTCGATCCGGGCAAGGGCGAGACGCGCTCCATGCGCTCGAAGGAAGACGCGCACGACTATCGCTATTTCCCCGATCCGGACTTGCTGCCGCTGGAGTTCGACAACGAATTCGTCGGCAAGCTTTTGGCCGATCTGCCGGAACTGCCCGACGACAAGAAGATCCGCTTCGTCAAGGATCTCGGCCTCTCGGTCTACGACGCCTCGGTGCTCGTCTCGGAAAAGGCGATTGCCGACTATTACGAGGCCGTGGCCGCCGGCCGCGATGGCAAGATTGCCGCCAACTGGGTCATCAACGACCTGCTGGGGGCCTTGAACAAGGACGGCAAAACCATTGAAGAGACTCCGGTTTCGCCCGATCAGCTCGGCGGCATCATCGATCTCATCAAGGACGGCACCATCTCCGGCAAGATCGCCAAGGATCTGTTCGAAATTATCTGGAACGAGGGTGGCAACCCGGCCGAGATCGTCGAAGCCCGCGGCATGAAGCAGGTGACGGACACCGGTGCCATCGAGAAGGCCGTCGACGAGATCATCGCCGCCAATCCCGATCAGGTCGCCAAGGTTCTCGCCAAGCCGACGCTGGCCGGCTGGTTCGTTGGTCAGGTCATGAAGGCGACGGGCGGCAAGGCCAACCCGCAGGCCGTTCAGGCGCTGGTCAAGGCCAAGCTCGGCATCGAGGAGTAATCCCGTGTTTTTCGTTCGCACGGCCTCCGAGCGCGATCTGGCAAAAGTCAGCGCGCTTCTCGGCGAGACGTGGCACGCGACCTACGACACGCTCTACGGCATCGACAAGGTGAGCGAGATCACCGCGCGCTGGCATTCCGTGCCGGCGCTTAAGGCCAAGCTGGAGCGCAAGGACAGCGAATTCGTCGTTGCCGACAATGGGCGGGAGCTGGCCGGCATGGGCTATGTCGCCATGTCGAAGGAGCGGCCGAAGACAGCTTTCCTGCACAACCTCTATGTACTGCCGCGCTACCAGCGACAGGGGATCGGTCGCGACATGTTTGCCGAGCTCGAAACCTGCTTTCCCGACGCCAACGCCATGCTGCTGGAGGTCGACCCGCGCAATGACGCCGCAGTGGCCTTCTATCAGGCGCACGGTTTTATCAAGGTCGGCGAGGCCAGGCATACGGCCGACAGCGTTTCCGGCGTGCCGCTGGATGTCTACGAGAAGCCGCTTGGCGGCTGAGCAGCGGCGAAAAGCCGTGGGCGAAGAGGCGGGAATCGCTGGACATTCGGCACCCGCCGCGCCATAAGCGGAAGAAATATTCAGTCTCGGGCCACATCCCAAGCGTGGCCCTGCCAAGGACGCCAGCCTATGAGCCTTCTCAAGCAGATTTTCACCTGGTGGAACGGTCAGACGATCGGCACCCGTTTTCACACCTGGCGCTTCGGCACCAAGGTCGGCCAGGACGAACTCGGCAACACCTATTATCAGGGTGGCGGCAAGGATTCCGAGGGGCGCACGCGCCGCTGGGTGATCTACAACGGTTATGCCGATGCCTCCGCCATCCCGCCGGGCTGGCATGGCTGGATGCACCACCGTACGGACGTTTCCCCGGCCGACGAAAAGTATCAGGCGCGTGAATGGCAGAAGCCGCACCGCCCGAACGGCACCGGCACGGCGCAGGCCTACCGTCCGCCGGGTTCGATCGCGGTCGCCGGCGAGCGTCCGCGCGTGACGGGTGACTATGACGCCTGGACGCCGGGCAACTGATACCGATTTGGCCACATTTCGCCGGTAGCTCCAAGCAATCGGCGACGCCGGTTCAGATCGCAGGAGACGGCTTCATGACATCAGGATTTTCGAAGGTGAACGCCGGACGGCGGTTCCTGACGGGCGTGCCTGCCTGTGCGGCCGTCATGCTTGCCCCGGCGCCCGTTTCGTCCCATGCTGCCCGCATCGAAAACCCCGTCGCCGCCTTCTCCGGCATTGACAAGATCACCGGCCGCATCACCAATTTCGACGTTTATATCGGCGAGACCGTCCAGTTCGGCGCGCTGCAGGTGACGCCGAAGGTCTGCTACAGCCGTGACGATACCGAAGCGCAGAAGGTGACGTCCTTCGTCGAAGTCGATGAAATCACCCTCGACCGGAAAATCCGCCGCATCTTCACCGGCTGGATGTTCGCCGACAGCCCCGGCCTCAACGCCGTCGAGCACCCTGTCTATGACGTGTGGCTCGTCGAGTGCAAAGGCAAATCGGACGTGCCGCCGCCGGAAGACGGCTAACTGTGCTAAAGATCATTCGATATGGTCTGATCGCTTTTGCCGTTGTTTTTGTTGTTTTCGTCGGCGTCGCTCTCGTGGCGTTGTCTCACATAAACGACTATATCGACCGTTGTGACGACACCAGTTCGGGCAAATACATTTTCGATCCTGATCGGCGTCAGGCGGAGTGCTCTCAAGATTAAGATTAAAACGGCAGATGCGGCGAGGCCAGCGCGTTGGCCAGCATGTCCTCGTATTCGATCTTCGGCACGTCGATGGCGCCAAACGTCTTGAGATGCTCCGTCGTGAACTGCGTGTCGAGCAGCCGGAAGTCGCGCTCTTTCAGGCGGTCCACGAGATGCACGAGGCAAATCTTCGAGGCGTCCGTGCGGCGGGAGAACATGCTTTCGCCGAAGAAGGCGGCCCCCAGCGAGACGCCGTAGAGGCCGCCGACGAGCGCTTCGCCATCCCAGGCTTCCACGGAATGCGCGTGTCCCATGCGATGCAGGGTGCCGTAGAGCGATTTGATCTTGGCGTTGATCCATGTCGAGGGACGGTCGGGCGCGGCTTCAGCACAGGCGGCGACCACAGCGTCGAAGGCGGTATCGAAGCGGATGTCGAAGGGGTTTTGGCGGATCGTCTTGGCGAGGCTGCGCGAGACGTGGAAGTCATCGAGCGGAATGACGCCCCGCATGTCCGGCTCGACCCAGAAGAGCTCCGGGTCGTCGGCCGAATCGGCCATCGGGAAGAGCCCGATGGAATAGGCGCGCAGAAGCAGTTCCGGGGTTATTTCCGGGTGCCGGCTGCGACGCCCTGCCATGACCGACGCCGCCTCAGGCGTCGGTGCTGTTGGCCAGATAGTTCTCCAGCCAGTGGATGTCGTAGTCGCCGTTGGCGATATCCTGGTTGCCGATGAGGTCCTGGAACAGCGGCAGCGTCGTCTTGATGCCGTCGATGACGAACTCGTCGAGCACGCGGCGCAGGCGCATCATGCATTCGACGCGGGTGCGGCCGTGCACGATGAGCTTGCCGATCAGGCTGTCGTAGTAGGGCGGGATCTTGTAGCCCTGATAGGCACCCGAATCGACGCGAACGCCGAGACCGCCCGGCGCGTGGAAATGCGTGATCGTGCCCGGCGAGGGGACGAAGGTGCGCGGATCCTCGGCATTGATGCGGCATTCGATGGCGTGACCGGAGAAGACGATCTCGTCCTGCGTGACCGAAAGACCGGCGCCGGAGGCGACGCGGATCTGCTCGTGCACGAGGTCGATGCCGGTGATCGCTTCGGTGATCGGGTGCTCCACCTGAAGACGGGTGTTCATTTCGATGAAATAGAACTCGCCGTTCTCGTAGAGGAACTCGACCGTGCCGGCGCCGCGGTATTTCAGCTTCTTCATGGCGTCGGCGCAGATCTGGCCGATCTTCATGCGCTGGTCGACATTGAGGGCAGGCGAGTTGGCCTCTTCCCAGACCTTCTGGTGGCGGCGCTGCAGCGAGCAGTCGCGTTCACCCAGATGCACCGCATTGCCCATGCCGTCGCCGACGACCTGGATTTCGATGTGGCGCGGCTTGCCGAGATACTTTTCCATGTAGACGGCGTCGTTGCCGAAGGCTGCAAGCGCCTCGGAACGGGCGGTCGAGACGGCCTCTTCAAGATCGGCCTCGGTCTTGGCGACCTTCATGCCGCGGCCGCCACCGCCGGCAGTGGCCTTGATGAGCACGGGGAAGCCGATCTCGCGGGCGATTTCGAGCGCGTTCTCCGGTTTGACCTCGCCGGCCGAACCCGGAACGACCGGGATGCCGAGCGACTTTGCCGTTTCCTTCGCGGTGATCTTGTCGCCCATGATGCGGATGTGCTCCGCCGTCGGGCCGATGAAGGTGATGCCGTGCGCGTCGAGGATTTCGGCGAACTTGGCATTCTCAGACAGGAAGCCGTAGCCCGGATGCACGGCGTCGGCGCCGGTGATCTCGCAGGCGGCGACGATCTGGTGGATGTTCAGATAGCTGTCGCGCGACGGCGGCGGGCCGATGCAGACGCTCTCGTCGGCAAGGCGCACATGCATGGCGTCGGCATCGGCCGTCGAATGCACGGCGACCGTGGCGATGCCGAGCTCCTTGCACGCCCTGAGGACGCGAAGGGCGATTTCGCCGCGGTTGGCAATGAGGACTTTGGAGATCATGGGACCCGCCTTATTCGATGATGACCAGCGGTTCGCCGTATTCGACCGGGCTTGCGTCCTGGACGAGAATTTCGGTGACCTTGCCCGAGCGCGGCGCCGGGATCTGGTTCATCGTCTTCATGGCCTCGATGATGAGGATGGTCTGGCCTTCCTTGACCGTCGCGCCGACTTCGATGAAGGCGCGCGCACCGGGAGCCGGCGACAGGTAGGCGGTGCCCACCATCGGCGCCGTCACGGCGTTCTTGTTGCTGCGGGCGTCGGCCGGGGCGGCAGCGACGGCAGCGGTGGCGGCGACAGCAGCCGGTGCAGCGAAGGCCGGTGCGGCGATCGGTGCCTGAACGTACTGGGGCGTACCGGCGCGCGAGACGCGGATGCGCAGATCGTCCTGCTCCACTTCGATCTCGGTCAGGTCCGTCTCGTTGAGGATGTTGGCGAGATCGCGGATCAGAGCCTGATCGATGCCGTGTTTCTTGTCAGCCATGGGATTGAGCCTCTGGTTCTTCTTATGTCGTGATGGATGAAAGCGCATGGAGCGCGAGGACATAGCTCTGCGCGCCAAAACCGCAGATGACGCCCTTCACGGCGGGCGCGATCATCGATTTGTGGCGGAATTCCTCGCGGGCATGCACGTTGGAAAGGTGCAGTTCGACCACCGGGATCTTGATGGCGCGGATGGCGTCATGAAGCGCGATCGAGGTGTGGGTATAGGCACCGGCGTTGATGGCGATGCCGGCAGCGACGTCGCCGGCCTCGTGGATCCAGTCGACCAGATCGCCTTCATGGTTGGATTGGCGGAAATCGACGGCAAAACCCAGCTTCTCGCCTTCAGCCTTGCACAGCACTTCGATATCGGCGAGCGTCTGGCCGCCATAGATACCGGGCTCGCGCTTGCCGAGGGCGTTCAGGTTGGGGCCGTTGAGCACGAAAAGGGGTAAAGCCATTCGCAATTCCGCATGCTGGATCGAGGATTACCTATAGACCGGTGGTTTCCATGAGGAAAGCCCCAAGGTACTGGGGTTTTCCGGTCATGAGGGCGTGTCCACAAGCAGCAAGGCCTGAACAGGCCAGCATGGCAAGAAGATGGCGGTTACGAGCAGCTTGCCTTGCCGCAAGCGCGGACATTGGCGATCTTCTTGCGCAGGTCATCCGCACCGACGGCGCCGAACACCATCTCGTTGCCGAGAACGTAGGAGGGGGTGCCGGTGATGCCGAGATCGTTTGCCAGCGAATAGGCTTCGCGCACGGCGTCGTCATGCGGCTTTTCGGTCATGGTCTTGCGGATATCGGCTTCCGAAATTCCCATGTTGGCAGCCAGCGCGATGGCGCTTTCTTCCGTCGCACGGCCTTCGCCGCCGAGCAGCGCGCGGTGGAACTCGCCGTATTTTTCAGGCGCGAGGTCGCGGAAGGCGGCGCTGACCTTGTGGGCGGCGAGCGAATCGGGGCCGAGGATCGGCAGTTCCTTCAGGACGAAGCGGACGTTCTTGTCCTCCTTCAGGATGTCGTCCATGTCGGAGAGGGCGCGCTTGCAGTAGCCGCAGTTGTAATCGAAAAACTCGACGATGGTGACGTCGCCCTGGGGGTTGCCGAGCGCGATATCGTAGGGCGAGTTGTAGATCGCCTTTTCATTGTCGGTGATGGCGGATTTGGCCTTGGCCTGCTGCTGTGCTTCCTGCTTCTTCTGCAGGGCTTCCTGCACGTCGAGCAGGACTTCCGGGTTCTCGACGAGGTATTGCTTGATGAACTCGCCGATCTCCTTCCTCTGCGCATCATCGAGGGCGAGGGCCGGAAGGGGCGCTGCGACCGTAAAAAGAAGAGCCACGGTGGCCGCAAGCTTGGTCTTGAATGTCATGTCAGTCTGGTCCTCGTCGTGATGCGGCCCGCAGAAGTGCCATTGCCGGCGCCACCCCGTCAATGCGGGCGGGGCGCTTTCAACGACCTTATGGTTGGCCGCGGGCAAACGATAGGGGAAAAAGCGGCGGATTTTCGGCCCTCGCGGGATTGTGAAGGCTGGCATCTTGCGGCAGGAAGACCACGATCCAGAAACCGGAAGACAAGCCCATGAAACTCTCCCGCCGCGGCGCCGTCGAACCCTTTCACGCCATGGACGTGCTCGCCGAGGCGACGAAGAGCCGTGCCGCCGGCCGGCCGGTGATTTCCATGGCCGTCGGCCAGCCCGTGCATCCGGCCCCCGAAGCCGCTCGTGAAGCGGCGTGCAAGGCGTTAGAGATCGGCCGCATCGGCTATACGGATGCGCTTGGCCTCTTGTCGCTGCGCCAGGCCATTTCGAATTTCTACCGGAGCCATCACGGCGTTTCCGTCGATCCCGGTCGCATCGCCATCACGACGGGCTCGTCGGCGGGCTTCAACCTGGCTTTTCTAGCCCTGTTCGATGCCGGCGACCGCGTCGCCATCGCGCGCCCCGGTTATCCGGCCTATCGCAACATTCTTGCGGCGCTCGGCATCGAGACTGTCGAGATCGAGGTGAATGCCGAAAACGGCTTTACCCTGACGCCGCAGGCGCTGGAGGCCGCCGGCAAAATCGATGGCGTGCTGCTCGCCAGCCCCGCCAATCCGACCGGCACCGTCACGGGCCGAGCGAACCTTGCAGCCCTCTCGGCCTATTGCCGCGACAACGGCATCGCCTTCATCTCGGATGAGATCTACCACGGCCTGACCTTCGTCGGCGAAGAGGCGACGGCGCTGGAATTCGGCGACGAAGCCGTGATCATCAATTCGTTCTCGAAATATTATTGCATGACCGGCTGGCGCATCGGCTGGATGGTGCTGCCGGAAAAGCTGGTGCGCCCCGTCGAGCGCATCGCCCAAAGCCTGTACATTTCCGCGCCGGAACTATCGCAGATCGCGGCGGAGGCGGCACTGGGTGCCGAGACGGAATTGAACGTCTATCGCGACGCCTACCGAGTGAACCGCGACTTCCTGGTGAAGCGGCTGCCGGAAATCGGCTTCTCCATCGCCTCGCCGATGGATGGCGCCTTCTATGCCTATGTCGATGTCAGCCGTTTCACCAATGATAGTATGGCCTTTGCCCGTCGCATGCTGGCCGAGACGGATGTGGCGGCCACGCCCGGTATCGACTTCGATCCGAGCGACGGCCACCACACGATGCGATTCTCCTATGCCGGCTCCTTCGAGGAGATGAACGAGGCGGTTGACCGCCTCGCACGTTGGCTTGCCTGAAACCGGAAAGCGATTCCGTTTCAGCGCCTTGCAGCGGGAAACGGAATCGATCCGTCAGGGACCTGAATCGCTTTCTCAGACCCGGTTGATCGACACGCCGCCATCGACCAGCATGGCCGTGCCGGTGGTGAAGCTCGATGCATCCGAGCAGAGGAAGAGCGCGGCTTGCGCGATTTCTTCCGGCGCCGCTATGCGCTTGAAGGCATTGAGCCCGGCGACGAACTGCCGAGCTTCCGGCGTGCTGGCGACTTCCCGGCCCATCGGTGTATCCGTTGCACCCGGCAGCAGCGCATTCACGCGAATGCCCTTCGAGCCGTATTCCGACGCAAGCACCTGTACGAGGCCGACGAGGCCGGATTTCGAGGCGGCATAGGCGGCAAGCCCCGGAAAGCCTGCTGTGTAGCCGACGAAGGTGGAGGTGAAGACGAGGCTGCCGCCGCCGCGTGCCTCCATCGCCGGCAGCTGATATTTTGCCGCAAGGAAGCCACTTGTCAGATTGACGGTGAGCACGTCCTGCCACTCTTTGCCGGAAAGCGCCGGTAGCGGTCCGACAGGGCCGGTCGTGCCGGCATTGTTGAAGGCGATATCGACGCCGCCGAATTCCGCCTGTGCCGCCTCGACCAGTGCCTGGTGATGTGCCTCGTCACCGACATCGCCGGGCAGGGCAATCACAGTGCCGCCTTCCGTGCGGATTTCGTTCGCCACATCATTCAACCGTTCCTGACCGCGGGCGGACAGGACAAGCTTTGCGCCCTGGCGGGCAAAGAGCAGGGCGGCGGCGCGGCCGATGCCGGAGCTGGCGCCGGTGATGATGGCGACCTTGTTTTCGAGGCGGGTCATGGATGTCTCCTTGCTGGTTTCTGACGACCGCCGATGTCGCAGAAGGCCGCCCGGGCAACCACCCGATTCCCGCGCAAATGAAAAAGGCCCGGTGAAAACCGGGCCTTTCGAATTCTGCAATGCAAGCCGTTGCTTAGAAGAAGCCGCGGCGCTGCCACCAGCCGCCCTTCTTGGGCTTGTCGGCCTCTTCTTCCGCAGCGGCTTCCTTCGTCGTGGAC
>CBFGOD010000120.1:0-10916 GCA_965650295.1 uncultured Shinella sp.
GGGCAGGGGATTGTTTTCGTCCGTCGTCGTCGCCGCGACCTCCGTCGCCTTGGTTCCATCCGGCAACGGGTTCTCGATGCCGGGAATGGGACGCAGCTCGATGCCCTGATGGGCATAGTCCATGAGGCGCTTGAAGGTCATGGCGGGCAGCGAGCCGCCGGTCATGTTGTTGGTCGAGGTATAGTCGTCGTTGCCGAACCATACGGCGGCCGTGTAATTTCCGGTGAAGCCGACATACCAGGCGTCGCGATAGGCCTGGGTCGTGCCCGTCTTGCCGCCCGAGACGATGCCGCGGTCGAGCGCGCCGCGCCGAGCGGTGCCGCTGACGGGGATGGTCACGAAGATGCGGTTCATCGAGCTGTCGGCGCCTTCCGACAGGATGCGTTTTGCCGGCGGTTCGTCGCGGCCGAAATCGTAGAGGATATCGCCGTCGTAATTGAGGATCTGGCTGATGCCGTGGCGGCGCGACTGGGTGCCGCCCGCCGGGAAGACGGCGTAAGCCGTCGCCTGATCGAGCACGGTGACTTCCGACGTGCCGAGCGGCATGGTCTTGTCGGTGCGGATCGGCGTCTCGACGCCCATGTCCTTGGCCATCTGCGCGATGCGCTTGGTGCCGAGTTTTTCCTTGGCGAGCCGCACCGGCACGGAGTTGATCGATTTCGCCATCGCCGTCATCAGCGTCATGCGGCCGGCGAAGCTGCGGCCGTAATTCTGCGGCGACCAGCCGCCCCAGCTGATCGGTGCATCGACGATGGTCGTCTCGGGCGTCATGCCTGACTCCATCGCGGCGGCGTAGGTATAGGCCTTGAAGGACGAGCCCGGCTGGCGCAGTGCGCGGGTGGCGCGGTTGAACTGGCTCTCGCCATAATCGCGCCCGCCGACCATGGCGCGCACGGCGCCGCCGTTCTCGATCATCACAAGCGCACCCTGCTTGACGCGGTAGCTCTCGCCATACTGGCGCAGGCCGCTTTCGACCGACTCTTCGGCGGCGGCCTGCAGGCCCATGTCGATGGTGGTGCGCACGACGAGGGAATGCTGGGCGAAGGGTTTTGCGATGCGCTGGACCTCGTCGAAGGCCCAGTCGAGGAAGAAATCGGGGGCGGTCTTCTCGTTGCGGTCGATGACGCTGGCGGGGTTGCGCCGCGCGGCGATCACCTGGCCTTCGGTCATCAGCCCGCCCTGCACGAGATTGGTCAGCACCTCGTTGGCGCGGGCGCGGGCGGCGGGCAGGTTGACATGCGGGGCGTAGCGGGCAGGGGCCTTGAACAGGCCGGCCAGCATGGCGGATTCGGCGAGGTTTACATCCGTGACGTTCTTGCCGAAATAGAACTGCGCCGCCGCCGCCGCGCCAAAGGTGCCGCCGCCCATATAGGCGCGGTCGAGATAGAGGCGCAGGATCTCCTTCTTGGAGAGGTTCGCCTCGAGCCACAGCGCGAGGAAGGCTTCCTTGACCTTGCGCTCCAGCGTGCGCTCGTTGGAGAGGAAGAGGTTTTTCGCCAGCTGCTGGGTGAGCGTGGAGCCGCCCTGCACGACGCCGCCGGCACGGGCGTTTTCGTTCATGGCGCGGGCAAGACCGAGGAAATCGATGCCGAAATGGCTGAAGAAGCGGCGATCCTCCGTGGCGAGCACCGCCTTGATCAGGTGATCGGGCAGCTCGTCGATCGGCACGGAATCCTCATGGATGATGCCGCGATGGCCGATCTCGTTGCCGTAGCGATCGAGAAAGGTGACGGCGAAATCGCTCTGTGCGCGCCAGTCGCCCTTGGTTTCCTCGAAGGCGGGCAGGGCCAGCGCGAGAAGCAAAACGAAGCCGGCGGTGCCGAGATTCATGCCTTCGCCGGCGATTTCGAAGACAGCCTTCTTCCAGCCCTTCACCTGGAAGCGGCGGAAGAAGATGGTGATCTCCTCCCAGATTTCGGCTGCACGGAAGCCGGCATTCCAGACCGTGGAATCGATCCAGGAATCCAGACGCAGGAAGATGTGCCGCTTGCGGCGGCGCGGTTTTTGCGGCTTCTGGCTTTCGTCTTCCACGTTCAATAACCTTGTCTAGGGACAGGCCGCAGCCTGCCCGCGTCCGGTTAACGTCTTCTGACCATTTCCTATTCAGGGACGATATCAGTCTTTTGAAGGCAGCAGAACGGAATTTGCCGGGTACGGTTACCGGCCGTGCGGACTTGACCTTTGGGCGCGACGGGTTCAGGGGTCTGCGATGACGACAAGCAAAATGCAGGACCCGGCCGAACTTCCGTTCTGGAAGACGAAGACGCTCGCCGAGATGACGGATGGCGAATGGGAAAGCCTGTGCGACGGCTGCGGGCTCTGTTGCCTCAACAAGCTGGAGGACTGGGACACCGGCGAAATCGTCTGGACGTCCATCCGCTGCGTGCTGCTCGATGGCGAGAGCTGTCGATGCAAGGATTACGACAACCGGCAGGCCACGGTGCCCGATTGCATCCGCCTGACGGTGGAGAGCGTGGAGAAGATCTCCTGGCTGCCGCCGACTTGCGGCTACCGGCTCATCCGCGACGGGCATGACCTCTACTGGTGGCATCCGCTGGTTTCGGGCGATCCCGACACCGTGCATCAGGCCGGCATTTCGGCGCGCGGGCGCACCATCAGCGAAGAGGGCATCGATGTCGAGGATTACGAGGATTATCTCGTGACCTGGCCTCTGGAAGTGGGCGAGGAAAAGTAGCTCAGTTCATCGTGGCCGCAACCAGCGCCTTGGGCGCGACATTGCGCCAGGCGGTGCCGATGAGATCGCGCACCCGCTCGTCGTCGGCGCTGTCGAAATAGAGCGACGTCCAGCCCTTGGCGCCCCAGCCGCCCGCCACGGGGGCACACAGTCCCGGATCGGTTTCCACCACCATCGCCTGCTGGCCGGGCGTCAGCTTCAGCACCGCTCGACCGGCCTGCGGCAGGGACATGAAGATCTTCTCTCCCACCCGGAAGTCACGCTTCCCGAAATGGGCACTCTCCCGCGCCTCCGGCATGCCGAGCGCGATCGCGATGAGATCGTCCGAGGTCATGGGCAAAGAGTAGCACTCTTCAGGGTTTCGCAAAAGTTTTGGCTAAATAGGAAAATAGTCCTTGACGGCGTGACGGTCGTTTGATAGGGTTATGGCATAGTCGGAAAGGTGCGGGTGGCGGGATCGCCTGATTTTCTCGGCGGCCTTTCGGACCGGTGGTTTCTGCCGGGTTCGGATTTTTGGGAATATATTGACAGGCGCCGGGTTCATGGAACCGGGCGCCTTTTTGTTTGGGGTTTGCGATGGACGCGGCGATCGATCTTCAGCTGTTCGGCATCTCGCCGGAGCCGGCGGTTTACGACGGGCTTGGCGGGCGGCGGGCGGATTTCGAGGGCTCGGCGGCGCCGGTGCTGGACACCAAGGCCGAGGCGCCGCTCGATCCCTTCCTCGACATGCAGGCGATGCTTCTGGAGATGACGAAGGAGCTGCGCGAGCGGTTCCAGCGCTTCCAGAGCCAGAAGGTTATGGCCGAGCAGGATGCCGCCGGCGCGGAGGACGAGGCATCGCGCAAGCTGGCGCAGACCGACGCCAAGGCGGCCATCGAGGCGGTGTCGCTGATCGTGCGCACGCTGGAAAAGATCGACAGCCTGCAGCGCACGCTGATCTCGGAACGCTCGGAGGCGGAGGCCGCCCGTGGTGAACCGGAGGACGAGGCGGCGCTGGCGGCGGAATTCGACGAGCTGGTCGAGAGGCGCGTGAAGGAACGGTTGGATGCGGCGAAGCAGGACGGACGGCGCGAAGCCGGGTTTGGCGGGGATGCTGCCGCGCAAATGGAAAGCGGACCGTAGGGCGCGGCGGGCCTGCGCGGCGACGGAACACAAACTGGATGTGGAATTGAAGACCACGGCCGCGGGATTGAGAATGATCGAGCAGGCGCGAAGGCACGAATTGCTGCGGATCGCGGATGAGTTGGCCGCGCAGCTCGATGGCGGCAAGGCGGACAGGGCTTCAGATACTTCGACGACCCCACTCCAACCCCCTACTACAGGGACAGGGCCATCGCATATGGCGAAAGACCCCTCCCTAAATCCCTCCCCACAAGGGGGAGGGACTTCCATTGCGGTATCCTCGGCATTCGAAAATCGAACGAAGAGCATGCCTCTATCTTTCTCCCCCCTTGTGGGGGAGATGCCGGCAGGCAGAGGGGGTGGCCTCGCGAAGCCGGGGCAAGGCGCGGCGGGCGATTTGCCGGTCGCCCCGCCCCATCTTCACAGCCGCCGGCAGCTCACCCGCTGGCACTTCACCGGCCGGCTCGCGCAGATGCCGCCGCCCGGCGACTGGCGGGTCTGGCTGCTGATGGGCGGACGTGGTTCGGGCAAGACGCGGGCGGGGGCGGAATGGGTGCATGCTCTGGCGCTGTCCGCACCGGAGCTGCGCATTGCGCTGGTGGCGGAAACGCTGGGCGACGGGCGCGAGGTGATGATCGACGGGGTCTCGGGCATCTGCCGGATCGCCGGGCGGGCGCGGCCGGAATTCGAGGCGTCGCGCCGGCGGCTGGTGTGGCCGAACGGCTCGATTGCGCAGATCTTCTCCTCCGAGGATCCGGAGAGCTTGCGCGGGCCACAGTTTCACTTCGCCTGGTGCGACGAACTCGGCAAATGGAAACATGCGCAGGAGACCTGGGACATGCTGCAATTCGGCCTACGTCTCGGGACGATGCCGCGCGTGCTGGTGACGACGACGCCGCGGCCGGTGCCGCTGCTTCGGGCGCTGGCGGCCGATCCGACGACGGCGGTGCGGCGCATCCGAACCGACGACAATGCACAAAACCTCTCGCCCGGCTTCATCGCCGCCATGGCCGACCGCTATGGCGGCACGCGGCTCGGCCGGCAGGAGCTGGACGGCGAGCTGATCGCCGACCGCGAGGATGCGCTGTGGAGCCGGGCGCGGCTGGAGGCGATCCGGCTGCGCAATATCGGCCCGCTGTCGCGCATCGTCGTGGCGGTCGATCCACCGGCGACGGCGTCTGCCGCTTCGGTCTGCGGCATCGTGGTGGCGGGGCTGGATGGCACCGGGCGCGCGGTGGTGCTGGCGGATTGTTCGGTGACGGGCGCAAGCCCGGCGGGCTGGGCGGGGGCCGTGGTGCGCGCCTTCCGGCGGTTCGATGCGGACCGGGTGGTGGCGGAAATCAACCAGGGCGGCGACATGGTGACGGCCATGCTGAAGAGCGTGGAGGCGGACCTGCCGGTGACCACCGTGCGGGCGACGCGCGGGAAATTTCTGCGCGCCGAGCCGGTGGCCGCACTCTACGAGCAGGGGCGCGTGGCGCATGCCGGCGCTTTTGCCGAGCTGGAGGACCAGATGTGTGATTTCGGCCCGGACGGGCTCTCCGCCGGCCGCTCGCCGGACCGGCTCGACGCGCTGGTCTGGGCGCTGACGGCGCTGGTGCTCGACCGGCAGGGTGAACCGAGGGTGCGGGGAGTTTGACGATGACGATCGATCGCAAGGTGTTTTTCGATGGCGTGCGCGGTGCGCTTTACGGCGGGCGGTTGGCGGGAACGCAGGTCGCCGGGCTGACGGCGCTCCTTGACCGCTTCGAGGCGGGCGGCGAGACCAGGGACCGGCGCTTCCTGGCCTATATGCTGGCGACGGCGCATCACGAGACCGGCGGGCGTTTGCAGCCGGTGCGCGAGACTTTTGCGGCAACGGACGAGGCGGCGATCGGCCGGCTCGACCGGGCTTTTGCGGCGGGGAAACTGCCGCAGGTTTCGGAGCCCTATTGGCGGCGTGATGCGGAGGGGCACAGCTGGCTCGGGCGCGGGCTGGTGCAGATCACGCACCGGCGCAATTACGAGCGGCTTTCGGCGCTGACGGGCATCGACCTCGTCGCGCGGCCGGAGCGGGCGATGGAGATGGCGGTGTCGGTCGAAATCCTCTTCGTCGGCATGCTGCGCGGGGCATTCACGGGGCGGCGGCTGGCGAACCATTTTTCGGCGGGCCGGGCGGACTGGGTGGGCGCGCGGCGCATCATCAACGGGCTGGACAGGGCCGAGCGCGTGGCGGGATACGGGCGGACGTTTTTTGTAGCGCTGGGTGGGTCGGCAAGTCCCCTCCCCAACCCCTCCCCACAAGGGGGAGGGGCTTAACCCGCCGCACCCTTGGCGTGAGATTTCACCCGATGAGCAAGCTGCTGGATTTCTCCCCCCTTGTGGGGGAGATGCCGGCAGGCAGAGGGGGTGGCCCGCGAAGCCGGGGCAATATCGGCAGGTTTTTGGCGCGTGAAGCCTTTCCCATTCAAGCAATGAGGACATCATGAAACTCCCATCCTTCCTCTCCCGGCGGCGTCCGGTGCCGGCGGAAACCAAGGCGTCGGGCTTTTTTGCGCTGACGGCCGAGGGCCGGGCGCATTGGTCGAGCCGTTCCTATGCCTCGCTGTCGCGCGAGGGGTTCATGAAGAATCCGGTGGCGCACCGGGCGGTGCGTATGATTGCGGAGGCCGCCGCCTCCGTGCCCTGGTTGGCTTATGACGGCGAGACGGAGCGGCCGGAGGCGCCGGCGCTTGCGCTGCTGCGGCGGCCGAACGGGCGCATGGCGGGCACGGATTTCTTTGAGATGCTCTATGGGCATCTGCTGCTGTCAGGCAATGCCTTCGTCGAGGGCGTGCGGGTGGGGGAGGATCTGCGGGAACTGCACCTTCTAAGGCCCGACCGGGTGCGCATCATCGAGGGGCGGGACGGCTGGCCGGAGGCCTATGAATATCGCACGGGCAATCATGTGCGCCGGCATGTCGCGGGCGAGGGGCAGGCGATCCTGCATCTGAGGCTGTTTCATCCGCTCGACGACCAGCTGGGCTTTGCGCCGCTGGAAGCGGCGTCGATGGCGCTCGATCTCTCCAATGCGGCGGCGATCTGGAACAAGGCGCTGCTCGACAATTCGGCGCGTCCCTCCGGTGCGCTCGTCTACCAGCCGAAGGAGGGCGGCAACCTGACGCCCGACCAGTACGACCGGCTGAAAAGCGAGCTGGAAGAGGGTTATTCCGGCCCGGCGCGGGCGGGGCGGCCGATGCTGCTGGAAGGTGGGCTCGACTGGAAGGCGATGGGGCTTTCGCCGCGCGAGATGGATTTCGTCGAGGCGAAGAACGGCGCGGCGCGCGACATCGCGCTCGCCTTCGGCGTGCCGCCCATGCTGATCGGCATTCCCGGCGACGCGACCTATGCCAATTACCAGGAGGCCAACCGCGCCTTCTGGCGGCTGACCGTGCTGCCGCTGGTGAGCCGCACGGCGGCGGCCTTTGCGGGGTGGTTTGGTGAGGACGACGGCGCGCTGCGGCTGGTGCCGGATCTCGACCAGGTGAGCGGGCTGGCAGCGGAGCGCTCGGAACTCTGGGCGCGGGTGGGCGCGGCGACATTTCTCAGTGACGAAGAGAAGCGGCGGGCGGTCGGGTACTGACCGGCCGGTGCGGCGCACCTCCCTGGGCGCAGTCCGAGCCGTAAAGGCTACGGACCGCTGGCCGTCGTCATGACGGTTGTGGAAACTATTTTTGCACCTGAGGATGCGTCAACCGGCAATTTTTAAGGGTGAAGGCGTGTTGCACCGCGCAGCGAGCATAGCTGGCTGAAAGGCCAAGGTAAAACAAACGCTTGGCAATGCGGTTTGAATCATCTTCGCCGCTGGCGGAATCGCTTTGGGAAGACGTTGAATCCCTTTGCGAGCCATCGGGCGCAAGGGATTCAAAAGACTCAGAGATTGGCGCTGCCTGACTCAGCGCGAGTCAGGGCATCTATGGCCTTGTGATCTCGATTTCCATAATAAACTGAAAGGCTTAACAATGGCTGACTTCGGAAACGACGGCGGGCTTTGGACGGCCCGGCTGGTCGGCGCGTCGGCGGGTGCTGCCGTGTCGCTCATCTATCTCCTGCCGAAAAGCCGCCGCGAGGCGGGGTGCCGGTTCCTCACCGGGCTTGCTTGCGGTCTCGTCTTCGGGGGGCCGGCGGGGCTTTGGATCGCGGTCCGGCTCGGCATTGCCGGCTATCTCGGGCCGGCGGAAGTGCTGCTGACGGGTTCGGCGGCGGCGAGCCTTTCGGCCTGGTGGGGGCTCGGCGTGCTGGCGCGCATGGCGGAGCGGATGAGGCAATAGCGCGCTGCCGTCTGTCCTGCCGCCCAATTCCCCTTTCAAACGGAGACAACAATGACAACCACCGACCTGCCGGTCTGGCGGACGAAAAAGTATGCCGATCTGACGCTTGCGGGTGTGACCGGCGACGGGGTGTTTTCCGGTTATGCGAGCCTCTTCGGCGAGGTGGATCTCGGCAAGGACGCGATCGCGCCCGGCGCCTTCGGGCGCTCGCTGGACAAGCGCGGGCCGTCGGGCGTGCGCATGCTCTTCCAGCACGATCCGGCCGAACCCATCGGGCGCTGGCGCACCATCCGCGAGGATGCGCGCGGGCTCTATGTCGAGGGCGTGCTTTCGCCCGGCGTGGCGCGGGCGCGCGAGGTGCTGAACCTCATGAAATCGGGCGCGCTCGACGGGCTCTCCATCGGCTTCCAGACGGTGCGCTCGAAGACCGACCGGACGAGCGGCGTGCGCCGCATCCTGGAGGCCGACCTCTGGGAAATCTCGATCGTCACCTTTCCGATGCTCCCTTCGGCGCGGGTGTCGAACGTGAAGAATGCGCGGTGGTTCCGCGACAAGGAAACGGAGCTCGTGCGCACCATGCGCCGGGCGGCCCGGATGATGATGAAACGCTAACGGAGACGACACGCATGACGGATACCAGCAAAACCGCGCCGGAAATCAAGGCCGTGCCGGAAACGATGACCGCCGCCTTCGACGACTTCATGCAGGCCTTCGAGGCCTTCAAGGAGACCAACGACATCAGGCTCGGCGAAATCGAGCAGAAACTGACCGCCGACGTGGTGACGCGCGAAAAGGTCGACCGCATCAACCGCGCCATGGACGACCACAAGCGCGTGCTCGACCAGCTGGCGCTGAAGAAGGCGCGCCCGGCGCTCGGCGGCAGCGGGGCCGTGAGCCTGGAAGCGGCCGAGCACAAGGCGGCCTTCTCCGCCTATATGCGCCGCGGCGACGAAAGCGCGCTGCGGGCGCTGGAGGAGAAGGCGATGTCCGTCGGCTCGGCGGCCGATGGCGGCTATGTCGTGCCGCCGGAGACGGATACCGATATCGGTCGCCGGCTGTCCACGGTCTCGCCGATCCGCGCGCTTGCGACGGTGCGGCAGGTCTCGGGCACCGTGCTGAAGAAGCCCTTCGCGACCTCCGGCATGGCCGCCGGCTGGGTGGCGGAGACGGCATCGCGGCCGCAGACCAGCAATGCGCAGCTCGCCGAACTCTCCTTCCCGACCATGGAACTCTACGCCATGCCGGCGGCGACGCCCGCACTGCTTGATGACGCGGCCGTCGATGTCGAAAGCTGGATCGCCTCGGAGGTCGATATCGTCTTCGCCGAGCAGGAAGGCACGGCCTTCATCTCCGGCGACGGCACCAACAAGCCGAAGGGTTTTCTCTCCTACACCAATGTCGCCGATGCCGGCTGGGCCTGGGGCAATATCGGCTACATCGCCTCCGGTGCGGCGGGTGCCTTCAAGGCCAGCAACCCCTCCGACACGCTGCTCGATACGATCTATGCGCTGAAGGCCGGCTATCGGCAGAACGCCAATTTCGTCATGAACCGCAAGACGCAGGCGCAGATCCGCAAGTTCAAGGATGCTGACGGCAACTATCTCTGGCGCCCGCCGGCAACGGCCGGCCAGGCCGCTTCGCTGCTGGGCTTCGGCATCGCGGAAGCCGAGGACATGCCGGATATTGCAGCCGACAGCTTCTCTCTCGCCTTCGGCGATTTCCGTGCCGGCTATCTCGTCGTCGACCGCACGGGCGTGCGTGTGCTGCGCGACCCCTATTCCGCCAAGCCCTATGTGCTGTTCTACACGACCAAGCGTGTCGGTGGCGGGGTGCAGAACTTCGAGGCGATCAAGCTGGTGAAGTTCTCGGTGAGCTGAGGGCGGAAGACCCCTCCCTAAATCCCTCCCCACAAGGGGGAGGGACTTACCTCGCCGATCCCTTCGTTCTCCCTTTTTGAGTGAGGAGCAAGCCTCCCTCTTTTTCCCCCCTTGTGGGGGAGATGCCGGCAGGCAGAGGGGGTCTTTCAGAAGCACCTTCCAATTTCTCCCGCACCGGCGGCCTTCCCTGACGCCAGTGCAGCGGGCGCGGTTTTCCTCCCGGCCGCGCCCGCATCCTCCTCCCATCGGACAGGATCCCATGACCATAACCGAACTTTTGCCGCCCGCCGTCGAGCCGGTCACGCTTGCGGAGGTGAAGGCGCATCTGCGCCTGGAGACGACCGAGGAGGACACGCTGCTGACGGCGCTGATCCGCACGGCGCGCCTTCATCTCGAAAGCCAGACGGGGCTCTGCCTGATTTCCCGGCAACTGCGCCTCTATCTCGACGACTGGCCGGAGGGACGGGTGATTCAGATTGCCAGAGGGCCGGTGCAAACCGTTGAGATCGTGACGGTTTACGATACCTCCGGTGCACCGGTCGAACTCGATACATCAGGTTATGTGCTGGATGGCGCGGCGCGGCCGGCGCGACTGGTTCTGCCGGAGCGGCGGGCGACGGAGCGGGCGCTGAACGGCATCGAGATCGATTTCACCGCCGGTTTCGGCGAGAGCGGCGCGGATGTGCCGGATACGCTGAAACGGGCGCTCACGCTGCATGTCGCCGACATGTTCGAACTGCGCGGCGTGCTCTCGCTCGACGACCAGCCGGGGGCGGTGCCGCAGGGATATGAGCGGCTGATCGCGCCGCATTGCCGGCGGAGGCTGTGATGGCGCGCAGGGGAACGATCGATCCCGGCGCGCTTTCGGCCCGGCTCGTGCTGGAGCGGCCGGTGGAAACGCCGGACGGGCAGGGCGGCGTCACGCAGAGTTTT
>CBFGOD010000121.1:0-10827 GCA_965650295.1 uncultured Shinella sp.
CCGCCGTCACCGTCTCCCGCGCCGGCGCCAACCCGCCTTGGGCGAAGGAAATCGGGCTGGCGTAAGCCAGTCCTCCTCCTTCATTCGCCTGTCATCGCCGTATGGTCAAAGGGGCCATGCTCGATCACACCGCACAAGATTCACTCGCCCCGGCCCGTCCTGACGGACAGGCGCCGACCATTCTCGTCGTCACGGATGCCTGGCGCCCGCAGTTGAACGGTGTGGTGCACACGCTGGAAGAGCTTGCCCGCTCCATGGCGGAGGAGGGGATCGAGGTCATCTTCCTGACGCCGGAAAAGTTCGCGACGGTGCCGCTGCCGTCCTATCCGGAAATCCGGCTCGCCCTGACCTCGAAGCGCCAGGTGCTGGCCGAGATCGAGGCGATCGCGCCCGACTATATCCATATCGCCACCGAAGGGCCGCTCGGCATGGCGGCGCGGCGTGCCTGCCTGCAGCGCCGGCTGCCCTTCACGACGGCCTATCACACGCGTTTTCCCGAATTCATCAGCGCGCGCCTGCCGATCCCGGAGAGCTGGAGCTACTGGTGGCTGCGCCGCTTCCACAATTCCGGCCAGGGCATGATGGTGGCGACGAAATCGCTGGGCGCGGAAATGGCAGCGCGCGGTTTTACCCGGATCAAGCGCTGGTCGCGCGGCGTCGACACGAAGCAGTTCGATCCCGCGAAACGCCGCGATCTTGGCCTGCCGCGGCCGATCTTCCTCAATGTCGGCCGCGTGGCGGTGGAAAAAAACCTGCCGGCCTTTCTGGCGCTCGATCTGCCGGGCAGCAAGGTCGTCGTCGGCGACGGTCCCGATCTCGCCATGCTGCGCCAGCGCTACCCGGATGTGCATTTCCTCGGCCGCAAGACCGGTGAGGACCTGGCATCGATCTACGCCTCGGCCGACGTCTTCGTCTTCCCGAGCCGGACGGACACGTTTGGCAATGTCATGCTGGAGGCCTTGGCGAGCGGCGTGCCCGTCGCCGCCTTCCCGGTGACGGCGCCGCGCGACGTGCTGGGGGAGGCCGGGGCCTTGTCGGAGGACCTGCGGGAGGCCGCCCTTGCCGCACTCGACATCCCGAAGGACGTCGCTCTTGGCCGTGCGGCCACCTATAGCTGGCGTGCTTGCGCTCTCGAATTTCTAAGCAATCTGACCCGCGTGCCGCGCGATGCTTTTGCGGCACGCCGTCTCAGCCTGCGCTAGGCTTAGTTTGCAGCCTTCAGCAGCGCGGCAACCAGGCCGGCCGTCGAGCTGTCGTGGCCGGCGGCGCTTTCCTTGCCTTCGACAACTGGCAGCAGGCCCGTTGCCAGCTCCTTGCCGAGCTCGACGCCCCACTGGTCGAAGGAATTGATGTTGAACAGCGCGCCTTCGACGAAGACGCGGTGCTCATAGAGCGCGATCAGACGGCCGAGCGCGAAGGGCGCCAGGCTGTCATGCACCATGGTGATCGACGGACGGTTGCCGTCGAAGACGCGGTGCGGCGCGATCTTGTCGGCCTTCGCCTCGTCCATGCCCTTGGAGGTGAGCTGGGCCTTCGCTTCTTCCAACGTGCGGCCCTTCATCAGGGCTTCCGACTGCGCCAGGCAATTGGCGATGAGCAGCTGATGCTGGTGGCGGAGGTTTTTCTCGTGGCCGTTGGCCGCGATCATGAATTCCGTCGGGATGACCGAGGTGCCCTGGTGGATGAGCTGGTAGAAGGCGTGCTGGCCGTTGGTGCCAGGTTCGCCCCAGACGACCGGGCCGGTCTTGCAGGCGACGGGCTTGGAATCCATCGTCACGGACTTGCCGTTGGATTCCATGTCGAGCTGCTGCAGATAGGCCGGGAAGCGCGACAGGCGCTGGTCATAGGGCAGGATGGCGCGCGACGGGTAGTTCAGCACGTTGCGGTGATAGAAGCCGATGAGGCCGAGCAGCACCGGGATATTCTCGCGGATCGGCGCCTCGCGGAAATGGGTGTCGATGGCGTGGCCGCCGGCCAGGAATTCGCCGAAATTCTCCTTGCCGATGGCGATCATCAGCGGCAGGCCGATGGCAGACCAGATCGAATAGCGCCCACCAACCCAGTCCCAGAAGCCGAAGACGCGTTCCGCACCGATGCCGAAGGCCGAGACCTTGTCGAGTGCTGTGGAGACCGCGCAGAAATGGCTGCCGACGGCGGCGTCACCCAGCGTGTCGGCGATGAACTTGCGCGCCGTTGCGGCATTGGTCATCGTCTCGATGGTCGTGAAGGTCTTCGAGGCGACGATGAAGAGGGTGGTTTCGGCCTCGAGCGTCTTCAGCGTATCGGCGATATGCGCGCCGTCGATGTTGGAGACGAAGTGCAGGCGCGGGCCGTCATGATAGGGCGCGAGCGCCAGCGTTGCCATGACGGGGCCGAGATCGGAGCCGCCGATGCCGATATTGACGACGTCGGTGATCTTCTTGCCGGTCGCCCCCTTCAGCGCGCCGGAGCGGATGCCGTCGGAGAAGACGCCCATGGCGTCGAGCACGGCGTTGACGTCAGGCATGACGTCCTTGCCGTCGACGAGGACCGGCGTGTTGGAGCGGTTGCGCAATGCGGTGTGCAGCACGGCGCGCTCTTCGGTGATGTTGATGATCTCGCCTGAAAACATCGCATCGCGCTTCTTCTCGACGCCGGCCTCTTTGGCGAGCGCTTCCAGCGCGTCGAGCACGGCGTCGTTTACCGCGCATTTGGAATAGTCGAAGAGGAAATCGCCAAGCGTGGTGCTGTAACGGCTAAACCGGTCGGGATCGGCCGCAAAGGCCGCCCTTATGTCTGTGGCGTTGGTGTCGCGGACGATGGATTTCAGCTTTTCGACAAGCGCGTTCATCGGCGTCTTCCCTTGCTTTGGACGATGCCGCTAGCTAGTCGCTTTGGCACCGTCAAATCAAGACCGAAAACGCGCCCGGGACGAAAAAATTAAATCGATTTAGAGGCGGTTATGCCGGGGGCTGCGCTCAGCCCCGGAGATCCTTGCGCAATATCTTGCCGACATTGGATTTCGGCAGTTCGGTGCGGAACTCGATGAAGCGCGGGCGCTTGTAATTGGTGAGGTTGGCCGCGCAATGGGCCTTCACGTCGGCCTCCGTCAGGCCTGCATCCTTCTTCACCACGAAGAGCTTCACCGCCTCGCCGGAATGCTCATCCGGCACGCCGATCGCCGCGCATTCGAGAACGCCTGCAAGCGACATCGCCACCTCTTCCACCTCGTTCGGGAAGACATTGAAGCCGGAAACCAGGATCATGTCCTTCTTGCGGTCGACGATCTTGGTGAAACCATCCGGCGTCATGAAGCCGATATCGCCGGAGCGGAAGAAACCATCCGGCGTCATCACCTTGGCCGTCTCGTCCGGCCGCTGCCAGTAGCCGGCCATGACCTGCGGCCCGCGAATGCAGATTTCGCCGATACCACCCAGGGCGAGCGTGTTGCCGTCGTCGTCACGGATCGCAATCTCGGTGGAGGGAAGCGGCAGGCCGATCGTGCCGGTGAATTCCGCCCGGTCGAACCGGTTGGCGGTCGCCACCGGCGAGGTTTCCGAGAGGCCGTAGCCCTCGATGATGGCGCAGCCCGTCGTCTTCTGCCAGCGTTCGGCAACCGGCCGCTGCACCGCCATGCCGCCGCCGAGCGTCAAAAGCAGATCGGAGAGATCGAGCTTGGCAAAGTCCGAATTGTTCATCAGCGCGTTGAACAGCGTGTTGAGGCCGGGGAAAATATGGACGCGATATTTGCCCAATTCCTTGACGAAGGCGGGAATATCGCGCGGATTGGCGATCAATACGTTATGGCCGCCAAGCGCGATGCCCATCAATCCGTTCACCGTCAAGGCGAAGATATGGTAGAGCGGCAGTGCGCAGATGAAGACGAGCTGGTCCGGCCGCTTCTTCAAATGGAAGATCGGCTCGATCCACAGCCTGATCTGCTCCATGTTGGACAGGAGGTTGGCATGCGTCAGCGTCGCGCCCTTGGAAACGCCCGTCGTGCCGCCGGTATATTGCAGAAAGGCGGTGTCGCCGGGGGCAACGGCGACCGGCTTCAGCGTGCCGTGCGCGCCCTCGGCCATCACCTGCTTGAACGGGATGTGATCCGGCAGAGACCATGCCGGCACGAGCTTCTTCACCTTGCGCACGACGAGATTGACGATCAGCCCCTTGAGGCCGAGCATGTCGCCCATCGTGGTGACGACGACGTGCTTGACGGAGGTGCGCGCGACGACCTGCGCCACCGTACTTGCGAAATTCTCCAGCACGAACAGCGCCTTGGCGCCGGCATCCTTCAGCTGGTGCTCCAGTTCGCGCGGCGTATAGAGCGGATTGACATTCACCACGACCAGACCGGCGCGCAGGATACCGAAGATGATGACCGGGTTCTGCAGGATGTTCGGCATCATCACGGCGACGCGATCGCCCTTTTCGAGCCCCTTGGCCTGAAGCCAGACGGCGATCCTCTTCGAGGCGGCCTCGAAATCGCGGAAACTCAGCGTCTTGCCCATGCTGGTAAAGGCGGGGCGGGCGGCATATTGCGCGCAGCAGCTTTCGACCAGCGCGCCGATGGAGGGATGCGCCAATGGCGCGATGTCGCCGGCCATGCCATCCGGATAGTTGGCAAGCCAGAAGCGGCCGGTCGGCTCGGTGGAAGGTGCCTCAATGGTGGCCGTCATGCGTGCTCTCCTCCTTGGGCGCGGGCATCGTCCGTCCCGCCGGCACCGAACAGTCCTCCAACCATTCGACGCGGACAAGATGATGCTTTTGTCGGGCGCCATCAAGGACTATCGCTATCTTACATTGACGTAAACGTCAACCGCGTCTCGTGGTCCACATGGTTACATTAGGAAGGCATCACGGCCTCAGTTCGACACTCTAATTTAGACAAAATCTCATCGAGGTGAGCGTCGATGGAGAAGGGATAAAATATATGACGATCGGCGTCGCTTATGGACAAACGGCCATCCGAGAATTTATCGAGACTGAAGGCTAGCGCCTCCTTTAGACTTTCTGCAGAAAGCTGAAATCGAATACAAACGTCATCGGACAGAACCTCGGATGCGCGCACTGTATTCGGAAATATTACCGGTGTTCCGCAAAGAACCGATTCCGGCCCGACCAATCCGAAGGGCTCATATGTCGATGCAAGGATCGTTGCATCCGCTGCCGCATAGAGCCGAGGCATATCCTGGCGCAATCCAAGGCTGATCGTGTCGGGATGTTTGATCTTCTTCTTCCCTGCTATCGCAAGAAGAATCTTCCCGCGAAATGCGTCCATCGACTCAAGAATAAGATCCAATCCTTTGCGTTGATGGTCATTGGAGGGGAATAGCAAAAGCATCCTGTCGCCGACGCCCAATTCATTGCGCGTTTTCTCCCGCTCCACTCTTGATGCCAATGAAAAGAAACTTGTATCGACTGGCGGATAGAGCAAGCTGGCATCAGCGCCGTAATGTCTTTTGATTTCTTCCTGCGTTTCCTCGGAATGAGCGATTACGGCATGTGCCGAATTAAAAAGAATATTTTCGTTGCGAATGGTGCGCCGGTCAAAGAATCCCGGTTTTTTCCCCTTGCGGGCGAGGTGCTCGATGTGAGTTCCTCCGGCGATTGCTATATCCACGGCATCAGGAACTCTGGAAACGCTTATAGTTGGAAAATCTCTTCGGCATTTCGACACGGCGATCGATTCAAAGATCATATTGTTCAATTTTGCGAAGGGAGTCTTGTCGCGCAAAAGCACAAGCTCGACATTGCCGGGGAATTCGCCAACCCATCGAAATCGTCGGCAAACGACACGCAAAGGGATTGAGCGCCGACTGCACGCTCGAATAATATCCGCCACGTACCGTTCAGTACCTCCACCCTTGCCGATGGTATGAAATATAAGGTTCAATCCTTTTATCGTCATAAGAGGCAGGAATAGAGGAGGCGCGTGCGGAGACGCAAGGGCAACGGAAATGCGCTCGCCCAAAAAAAGCGCGTATATGTTTAACATTCATGGGGTACACCTTATCTAGGGGTCCCGGCCGGACGCCGGAGATATCGGAGTGCATGAGTTTGCTGCATCAGGAACATCGCAGAAGTGAGCCCAGGTTTCTCGGCGCCGCGCGCGCGAGCGGGGCGGCACTCATTTCGCCGATCTCGGCGGCGCGCTGGCTCCTGGTGCTCGTCGTCTTCGCCGGCATCTATTTCTTCCACGGCTTCGTCGTGCCGGTGCTGGCGGCGCTCGTCATCGCCTTTGCCAGCTGGCCGCTCTATTCGCGCCTCCTTGCGCAGGTGAACGGCAACCGCACGCTCGCCGCTTCCATCGCCATCCTGCTCATCCTCGCCTTCATCATCGGCCCGATCGTCATCGCCTCCACCTATGCCCTGCATGAGGTGCGCGACTGGATCGGCTGGGGTGTGGAGATGAACCGCACCGGCGCGCCGACGCCGGAATGGATCCGCGTGCTGCCGGTTATCGGCGGCTGGCTCGACATGCAGTGGACGCGCTTCCTCGATCATCCTGGCGCCATCGGCGAGCTGACGCAGGTCGTCAGCGGCGCCAATATCGGCAATATCTACCGTGTGGCGCTGGCCGCCGGCGGCAAGGCCTTCAACCTGCTGCTCGCCGCGCTCTTCATGCTGATCGCACTGTTCTTCATATATCGCGACGGCCAGTCCTTCGCCGGCCAGGTGGACCGCCTCGGCGAGCGCATCCTGCCGATGCGCTGGGAGCGCATTTCCCGCATCGTGCCGGCCACCATCAGCTCCACCGTCACGGGTATGACGCTGATCGCCATCGGCGAGGGCATCGTGCTCGGCGTCGCCTACTGGATTGCCGGCGTTCCCTCGGCCGTCACGCTCGGCGTCATCACCGGCATCATGGCGCTGTTTCCAGGCGGTGCGCCGCTCTCCTTCACGCTGGTCTCGGTCTATCTCGTCTCCAGCGGTTCGCCGGTCGCCGGCCTCGCCCTCTTCGTCTGGGGCTCCGTCGAACTCTTCATCGTCGACAAGACCTTGCGGCCCCGCCTCGTCGGCGGTCCGATCAAGCTGCCCTTCCTGCCCACCTTCTTCGGCCTTATCGGCGGGGTGAAGACCATGGGCTTCCTGGGACTTTTCATCGGCCCGGTCCTGATGGCGCTGCTCGTCGCCATCTGGCGCGAATGGATCCGTGAAGTGGAAGCGACCGATCCGCCGTCGCCGATCATTCTCGATCCCCATGCGGAACTGCCTGCACGCTCCGAGCCGGAGCGCGATGCCGGCTGAGGCGGCTGGCGAAATACCGCTAAATTAGCGATCTCGCTCGGCCGCAAATGCTTGCAAAAGCGGGCGATGCGGCCCTAGTGTTTCCCCGCGCATTTCGCGCGACTTGAGGGGAAAACATCATGACATCCGCCAGACGGACAGCGCTTGCCGCGCTCGTCCTCACGACTGCTTTTGCAGCCTCCCACACTTCGGCGCTTGCCTGGGGCTGCATCGCCGTTTCGGAAGAGGGCAGCTACGGCTACAGCTACAGCTATGACTACGAGGCCGACGCGCGCGAAAAGGCGCTGACGGAGTGCGCCAACCGCACGACCGAGGAATCCGTGTGCGAAATCACGGAATGCGACGAAAACGACTGACAATCCACGATCGCGGAGCCTGCCACTGTCGCGGGCTCCGTTTCCGCCTGCATCGGGGCACTCCCACCCAATGTCAGGAGATCGGATGCTGCGGCAGCCTTCGGCTTCCGCCATGGTGGGAAAAGCGCGCAAAATCCCGTAGAAACGTCTCCGCCACGATGCGGTCATCGCCGCTTGCGAGGCGCTGCAAGATCGTTTCCGGCGTTTCCTTCATGACCGGCAGGCGGAAGAAAAGGCTTTCCGTGAAATTCGCGCTGATGGTCGACAACACCGTCCGCAGAGCCGCCAGCATGTCGTCGCCGCGATGCGAGGCATGGACGAGCGCGATCGGCTTTTCGACCACCTGATCGCCCGAGACCAGCCAGTCGATGGCATTCTTCAGGCCGCCGGGAATGCTGCGCACATATTCCGGGCTGGACAGGATAAGCCCGTCGCAATTGGCAATCGCCTGCTGGAAGTGCCGGACGCTGTCAGGCAGATCGGCACCTTCGCGATCGGGCGAAAAGACCGGCAGGTCTCCGATGCGGTCATAGACCTGCACGGTGATGCCGTCGGGGGCGATTGCCCGGAGGGCGCAGAGCAGGGCTGTGTTGGTGGACAGTCGGCGGGCGCTGCCGGAAACGGCGAGGATTTTCATGGCGCGACGCTAGCGCACCGCACCGTGCTCGGCAACGCCGGCCCGTCGTGGTGCTCGAATGAAAAAGCCCGGCCGAAACCGGGCTCTGCTTTACGATGTCGCGGCGCCGGTCAGAACCGGCCGCGAAGGCCGATCTGCAGGGACATGGTCTTGAACGATGCGCCGGATGCGTTTGCATAGTTCGTCTCGCCGCCGGTCGTCGTGTCGATAACCCGTGCGTCGCCGCGCTTGTTGAAGACGTTCTCGAAATTGCCGGCGAAGTACAGCGAAGCGCTCGGCGTCAGCTGATAGTCGATCGCCGCATTGGCCATGACGACCGGGGCCGCCTTCATGTCGCTGTAGAAGCGGGTTTCCGTCAGCCAATGGTCGTCGATATCGTTGATCCCGGGCGTGAAGCCGCCCTTGATGCCGCCCGACAGGGTAAAGCGGTCGAGGTTGATCGCGCCATCCAAGCCGACAAAGAAGGTCGGGATCTTCTGCTGGTAGGTGATGGCACGTGTGCCGGCGGGGAGCTCGCCGATATCGTTCCGCACGCCGCCGTCGCTGTAGATGTAGGAGCCGCCGAAGGCATTCCAGCGCACATTGGTGTATTTGAAGCCGCCGTTCACGCCGATGGTGCTGCGGTCATCGCTGAAGAGGTCCCGGCCGATTTCGAGCGAGCCGCTGAAATAGTGGTCGAGACGGGTATCGGGATGAATGGAGCGATCGCTCCAGCCATCCATGCTCTGGTCGGCGGCAAAGGGCGGGATCCAGTCGTAATCGACCATATGTCCGTCGCCGCCGAAGCCGACATCGATCTTGCCCTTGACGGTCCAGTCGTTGCCCAGATCGACATTGGCCGTGGCGGAATAGAGCACGACGCCCTTCACATCCCAATCGAGCTGGCTGGCCTTGTTGGCGCCGTCCCAGACATATTCATGCGCTTCGATATTCATGAGGCCGACGCCGCCCGAAAGCCAGAAGCTGCCATCGGCGGAGCTGGCAATGACATCCTGCGCATGGGCGGCAGACGCGCTCAGCGCCAAAGTCATTGCGGCAAGCTTAAGAATTAGACGTTTCATATATAATAAGCCCCTCGGTAAGAATTCATTAACCTCTTGCCGTATCGCTGCCGGGGTGCCAACGGAACAATCTGGTCAAATTTGATAAATCGCAACGTCGTGGCAGATTTGCCCCAATGTCGCGGGCATTTGTGCCTGTAGATGCCCCTGTCGCGGCAGGGACTTTCTGCGCGGCGTCAAGAACGCGATCTAATCTTCAAAGGATATATCAGGACGGCCAGCGTGATCTCGCGGCAGCAACGTGACGTCAATCGGTCGCCCGACCCCGATCTAAAGTTATCGGCAGTCGCGTCCTGCGCCGCTTCTGGCAGACTAAGACGGCGACGTCCAGCTTTTAAACAGGACGAACAGCCCGTTGCCAAACGGGAAGGCTTCCCGATGAAGGCGGGTGAGGCCCGGCATTCTGGAGAGTTTTGAATTGAATGGTGCCGCTTACGTGACTCGAACACGTGACCCCGTCATTACGAATGACGTGCTCTACCAACTGAGCTAAAGCGGCCCTTCCGAGGTCCCGAAGCATGTCGGGGCCGGAATGGGTGCGCTGATAACCGCTATGCGAAGAGATTTCAAGCGGGGAGTTTCAACTTCGGCATTTTTCCCGTGCGGTTTCGCCTCGCGCCGGGCTCAGCCGGCGCAAATGCGGGTGCGGGCGGCCTGGTATTCGCGGTCCAGGCGGGCGACGAGGTCCTCTACGGGGCCGATGGCCTTCACGGCGCCGATGCCCTGGCCGCAGCCCCAGATATCCTTCCAGGCCTTGGCGCCGGTCGTGGCGGTTTCGAAGTCCATCTTCGACGGGTCGGCTTCCGGCAGGTGCTCGGCATCCATGCCGGCGGCGGTGATGGAGGGCTTCAGGTAATTGCCGTGGATGCCGGTGAAATAGTTGGAATAGACGATATCGGCGGCCGCACTATCGACGATCATCTGCTTGTAGGCCTCGGCCGCCCGCGCTTCCGTGGTCGCGATGAAGGGCGAACCGATATAGGCCATGTCGGCGCCCATCGCCTGGGCGGCGAGGATCGCGCCGCCGGTAGCGATCGCACCCGAGAGCAGGAGGGGGCCGTCGAACCATTCGCGGATTTCCTGGATCAGCGCGAAGGGCGAGAGCGTGCCGGCATGGCCGCCCGCGCCGGCGGCAACGGCGATGAGGCCGTCGGCGCCCTTGCGGATCGCCGAACTGGCATGGCGGTTGTTGATGACGTCGTGCAGCACGATGCCGCCATAGGAGTGGATCGCGGCATTCACCTCCGGCACGGCGCCGAGCGAGGAGATGACGACCGGCACCTTGTATTTCACGCACATCATCAGGTCGTGCTCCAGCCGCTTGTTGGAGCGGTGGACGATCTGGTTGACGGCGAAGGGAGCGGCCGGGCGATCGGGATGTTTGGCGTCGTGGGCGGCAAGGCCCTCGGTGATTTCCGCCAGCCACTCGTCGAGTTGGGCTTCCGGCCGCGCATTGAGCGCCGGGAAGGCGCCGATGACACCGGCCTTGCATTGTGCAAGGGTCAGCGCGGGATGCGAGACGATGAAGAGCGGCGCGCCGACG
>CBFGOD010000122.1:0-10797 GCA_965650295.1 uncultured Shinella sp.
CGAAATTCGCCTATAGGACCGATTTCCCGCGCTCGCCGCACTATTGTGTCTATTGCGCGCAGTATAAACACAGGAATCACACGGAATCGACGAGGAGAGCCCCTTTGCGCCCCATCCTGACGGCCCTCGCGGCCTGCATGTTCGGCCTGCCCGTTTCGCTGGGCCAGGCCGCCCCCCTGCACGGGATCGCGATGCATGGCGAACCGGCGCTGCCGGCGGACTACAAGCACTTCTCCTACGTCAATCCGGATGTGAAGAAGGGCGGGCGCATCGCCTATGGTGTGGTCGGCACCTTTGACAGCCTCAATCCCTTCATCCTGAAAAGCATGCGCACCACCGCCCGCGGCATGTGGGACCCGGAATTCGGCAATCTGGTCTACGAATCACTGATGGTGCGCTCGCGCGACGAGGCCTTCAGCATGTATGGCCTGCTCGCCGAAAGCGTGGAATGGGACGACGACCGCAGCTTCATCGAATTCCATCTCAATCCCAAGGCGCATTGGGCCGATGGCAAGCCGGTGACGCCGGAAGACGTGATCTTCTCCTTCGAGCTGCTGCGCGACAAGGGACGCGCGCCCTTCAGCACCCGCCTGAACGTCGTCGAGAAACTCGAGAAGACCGGCGAACACAGCGTCCGCTTCACCTTCAACGACAAAAGCGACCGCGAGGCCCCTCTCCTCATCGCCTTCTCGCCGATCCTGCCCAAGCACGCGATCGACCCGGAAACTTTCGACCGGTCGTCGGTCGCCCTGCCGCTCGGCTCCGGCCCCTACAAGGTCAAGGCGGTGAAGCCCGGCGAGCGGATCGTCTACGAGCGCGATCCGAACTATTGGGGCAAGGATATCCCCTCCAAGGTCGGTTTCGACAACTACGACGAAATCTCCGTCGAATATTTCCTGCAAGACAATTCGCTGTTCGAGGCTTTCAAGAAGGGCGTCATCGACGTCTATCAGGAAGGCAACCCGACGAAATGGACGCGCAACTACGATTTCCCCGCCGTCCACACGGGCACTGTCATCAAGGATGCCGTGAAGTCGAAACTGCCGCCCGTCATGTTCGGTTTCGTCTTCAACACGCGCCGGCCGGTCTTCCAGAATGCGGAACTGCGCAAGGCGCTCTCGCTCGCCTTCGATTTCGAATGGGTCAACCGCACGCTGTTCGAAAACGCCTATACCCGCACGGAGAGCTTCTGGCAGAATTCCGAACTCTCCGCGCTGAATGTCCCCCTCGATGCACGCGAGCGTGAGATCATCGGCACAGCGGCAGGCCGGATCGATCCCGCCGTGGCCGAGGGCACCTTCCGTTTCCCGGTGACCAACGGCTCCGGCCGCGACCGCAAGGTTCTGCGTCAGGCGATGGATCATTTCGAGAAGGCTGGCTATTCGATCAAGGACGGTCGCATGGTCGATGCCTCCGGCAAGCCACTGGCCTTCGAAATCATGACGCAGAATCCTGATCAGGAGAAGCTGGCGCTGGCCTACCAGCGCTTCCTCGCCGCACTCGGCGTGCGTGTGAGCCTGCGGACGGTCGATGATTCGCAATATCAGAGCCGCAGCCAGACCTTCGACTACGACGTCATCATGAAGGCCTTCCTGTCGTCTCTGTCGCCGGGCCTGGAGCAGGTACGGCGCTGGGGGACGGATGCGCGTGATCGCCAGGGCAGCGAGAATTTCGCGGGCGTCGCCGATCCCGATCTCGACCGCGTCATGGCCGCCATTCTCTCGGCCCGCACGGCGGAGGATTTCCGCTCGGCCGTACGCCTACAGGACAGGATGCTGTTGTCGGGCAATTACATCGTCCCGCTCTATCATCTGGGCGAGCAGTGGATCGCCCGCAACAAGCATATCGGGCGGCCGGAGACGACACCGCTCTGGGGTTTCCAGCTTCCCGCATGGTGGGACGAGAACGCGCAGTAAAGGGGCTATCCCCAGAATTGGGGTTACCTTGAGGTAACCTGTTGAAAGCTGTAGCCGGTGGGCCTATCTCGGCGGTAAGTTTGAAGTGACGGCGCAAGGCCTGAGCAGGATCGCGCCAAAGCCGGAGAAATCCGGCCTCTCGAAAGGATACCCGGATGGAAGCCATTACGATCGATGTCGTCTCTGATGTCGTCTGCCCCTGGTGCTACCTCGGCAAGAAACGACTGGAACAGGCAATCGAGAACGTGAAGGACGATCTTGCCGTCTCGGTGACGTTCCGCCCCTATCAGCTGAACCCCGACATGCCGGCCGAGGGCGTCGACCACAAGAAGCACCTCGCCGAGAAGCTCGGTGGCAAGGACGCCGTGGACCGCGCACATGAAATGCTGGCCGGCCTCGGCAAGCAGGATGGCATCGCCTTCGATTTCCCCGCCGTGAAGATCAGCCCGAACACGCTCGATGCGCACCGCCTGCTGCGCTGGGCGATGATCGAAGGTCCCGAGGTGCAGAGCCGCGTCGCCGTCGCCCTGTTCAAGGCCTATTTCGAAGAGGGCCGCAATGTCGGCGACCGCGCCGTGCTGCTCGACGTGGCCGAAGCCGCCGGCATGGACCGCGCCGTCGTCACAGCGCTCTTTTCCGCCGGTGCGGACGTCGATTCGGTCAAGGAAGAGATCGGCATGGCCCGCGACATGGGCGTCACGGGCGTGCCCTGCTTCATCATCGACAACAAATACGCCGTGATGGGCGCCCAGTCCGTCGACGTGCTGACCAATGCCTTCCGCGAGATCGCCGCGATGAAGGCGCAGGAACGCGTCGGCTAGAACTGAGGCATACTGTGGAATTGACCGCCCGGATCGCTCCGAGCGGTCTTTTTCATGCCTGCTGTTTTGCCAGTCCCGCCAGCTGCGTCATCACCTGCGCCGCGCCTGTCAGGCGCTTTTCCGGCGTGGGATAATCGCGTGACAGGAACAGGCTCTGGTCGGCGCGGATCTTCACCAGTGTGCCCTGCTTGGCGATATAGCCGACGAGGGCTGCCGGGTTCGGGAATTGCTTGTGGCGGAACTGCACGACGACGCCCTTCGGGCCGGCATCGAGTTTTTCGACATTGGCCACGCGGCAGAGCGACTTGATGTAGACGATCTTCAGGAGGTGCTGCACCTCGATCGGCAGCGGGCCGAAGCGGTCGATGAGCTCGGCCCCGAAGGCGTCGATATCGCCGAGTTCGGTGATCTCGCCGAGGCGGCGGTAGAGGCCAAGGCGCAGGTGCAGGTCCGGCACGTAATCGTCGGGAATCATGACCGGCGTGCCGACGGAAATCTGCGGCGACCAGCCGCTGTCGGCGACTTCCTCGTCACCCTTGATCTCGGCGACGGCCTCTTCGAGCATCTGCTGGTACAGTTCGAAACCGACTTCCTTGATATGGCCGGACTGCTCTTCGCCGAGCAGGTTGCCCGCACCGCGGATATCGAGGTCGTGACTGGCGAGCTGGAAGCCCGCGCCGAGCGTGTCGAGCGATTGCAGCACCTTCAGGCGCCGCTCCGCCGTGCCCGTCAGCGTGCGGTTGACCGGCAGGGTGAGCAGCGCGAAGGCGCGTACCTTCGAGCGGCCGACACGGCCACGCAGCTGGTATAGCTGGGCAAGGCCGAACATGTCGGCGCGATGGATGATCATCGTGTTCGCCGTGGGAACGTCGAGGCCGGATTCGACGATGGTCGTCGAGAGCAGCACGTCGTACTGGCCCTCGTAGAAGGCGTTCATGATGTCCTCGAGCTCGGTTGCCGGCATCTGGCCATGGGCGACCGCGACCTTCAGCTCCGGCACGTCCTGACGCAGGAAATCATGGATTTCCGAGAGGTCGCTCAAGCGCGGGCAGACGTAGAAACTCTGGCCACCGCGATAGTGCTCGCGCATCAGCGTTTCGCGAATGACCAGCGGATCGAAGGGCGAGATGAAGGTACGCACCGCCATGCGGTCGACCGGCGGTGTGGTGATCAGCGAGAGTTCACGCACGCCCGTCATGGCAAGCTGCAGGGTGCGCGGGATGGGCGTCGCCGAGAGCGTGAGGACATGCACGTCACTCTTCAGCTCCTTCAGCCGTTCCTTGTGCTTCACGCCGAAGTGCTGCTCCTCGTCGATGATCAGCATGCCGAGATTGGCGAATTTGATCGACGACCCGAGCAGCGCGTGGGTGCCGACAACGATATCCGTCTTGCCCTCGGACAGTTCCTTCTTCGTCAGCGCCAGCTCCTTGGTGCCAACGAGGCGGGAAGCCTGCTGGACACGAATGGGCAAGCCGCGGAAGCGTTCGGAAAACGTTTTGAAATGCTGGCGGGCCAGTAACGTCGTCGGCACGACGACGGCGACCTGGACGCCGTTCATCGCCGCGATGAAGGCACCGCGCAGCGCCACTTCCGTCTTGCCGAAACCGACGTCGCCGCAGACGAGGCGGTCCATCGGCCGGCCGGCGCCGAGATCCTCGCGCACCGCGTCGATGGCATTGGCCTGGTCGTCGGTCTCGTCATAGGGGAAACGCGCCGCGAATTCGTCATAGATGCCATCAGGCGCCGTCAGAACCGGCGCATGGCGCACAAGGCGGGCGGCGGCGATCTGGATCAGCCCGCCGGCCATGTCGAGCAGGCGCTTCTTCAGCTTGGCCTTGCGCGCCTGCCAGGCGACGCCGCCCAGCTTGTCGAGCAGCGCATCCGTGCCCTCGCCGCCATAGCGCGAGAGAAGGTCGATGTTTTCGACCGGCAGGAAGAGTTTTGCCTCGTCGGCATAGACGAGTTCGAGGCAGGCATGCGGCGCGCCCGCCGCCTCGATGGTGCGCAAGCCGACGAACCGACCGATACCATGTTCGGCATGCACGACGATCGAGCCTTCGTCGAGGCCGGCGACCTCGGTGAGGAAATCCGCACCGCGTTTGCGCCGCTTCGAGCGCCGCACCATGCGGTCGCCGAGAATATCCTGTTCGCCGATAACGACGACGTCGCCGGCCTCGAATCCGCTTTCGAGGCTGAGTACGGCTGAGCCCGCCTCGCCCGGCTTCAGTTTCGCGAGATCGCCGAATTTTTCGACCGGCACGACATTGCCGAGGCCGTGTTCGGAGAGAACCTGCAACAGGCGGTCGAGCGAACCTTCCGACCAGCCGGTGACCAGAACCTTGGCTCCGGACGCGCGCCTGTCGGCGATATATTTGACAGCCTGATCGAAGACGTTGACGCGTGCGCCCTCAGCATCCTCGCTGCCTGCCGGTCGCGCCCAACGAACACCCGTGCGCGCCTCGACGGTCACGACCTGTCGCGCCTCGCCTTCGTGCTCGTTGAAGGGCGTCAGGCGGATGGCGTTGCGCTCGTCGAGTTCGCGAGCAAAACGCTCGGCGTCCAGATAGAGCAAGCCCGGCGGCACCGGCTTGTAGGGTGTCGCCTGGGCCACCTGCCCCTTGCCGGGCGTCGCGGAGGCAAGGCGGGCGTCGTAATAGTCGCGCACGAGGCGGGAGCGTTCAACGGCGGCCTCGCGCACGGTATGGTCGGTGACGATGTGAAAACCGTCGAGATAGTCGAAGGCGGTTTCCAGCTCGTCGTAGAACAGCGGCAGCCAGTGCTCCATGCCCGCATAGCGCCGCCCCTCGGAGACGGCCTGATAGAGCGCGTCGTCGCGCGTCGCGGCCCCAAAGGAGGAGAGATATTGCTTGCGGAAATGCGAGATCGTCTCCGGCGTTAGCGTCACCTCGCTCATCGGGTTGAGATCGAGCGAACGCGCCTGCCCCGTCGTGCGCTGGCTGGCGGGATCGAAAGAGCGGATGCTCTCCAGCGTATCGCCGAAGAAATCGAGGCGCACCGGCTCCAGGCTACCCGGCACGAACACGTCGAGAATGCCGCCGCGCACGGCGAATTCGCCGACCTCGCGCACCGTCGCGACGCGGTCGAAACCGTTCCGCTCCAGCCGTGCGGCGATGTCGTCCATACGGATCGTGTTGCCGGGTTTGGCCGAGAAAGCCAGGCTCTCGATGGTCGGCCGCGGCGCCGTCTTCTGCAACATGGCATTGACTGTCACCAGCACGATGGCCGCATGCGGCTTCTTCTGGTGCGCGATCAGCGCGGACAGCGCGGAAAGCCGGCGGGCGGAGACTTCGGCGCTCGGCGAGACGCGGTCATAGGGCAGGCAGTCCCAGCCGGGCAGCGTCAGCACCGGAATGTCGGGCGCGACGAAGCCGAGCATCTGCTCCAGATCGGAAATGCGCTGGCCGTCGGACAGCATATAGGCGACGGGGCCGGTCGTGCGGGCGAGATCGGCGAGGATCAGCGGCTCGACGCCGGAGGGCACGGCGCCGATGGTCAGCGGCCGGCCGGCGGCCGCGATGCGTTCGGGAGAAAAACCGGGTATCATGCGCTGATGTCTTTGAAGAGCGGGGAGAAGTCGGGGCGATAGGCGGCAATCCGCGCAAAGAGGCCGTCGCGGAATTCCTCCGGCACCGGCCGTTCGCCCGTCACCCACTTGATGAGGTCGTTGTCTTCCTCAGCCATGATGCGTTCCAGCTCGTCCAGCTCGATTTCGGAGAGCGTGGCGATCTCGGCATCGGCGAAGCTGCCGAGCACCAGGTCCATCTCGCGGATGCCGCGGTGCCAACAGCGGAAGAGAATGCGCTTGCGGCGCGGGTCGATCTCGGCGCTCGAGCGTGTCGTTCCCGTCATGATCGTCCTGCCTTCCCTGAAATGCGGTCCGGCGCTTCTATAAACCGGCAAAAGCCGCTTGTCAGCCTTGCCAAAGGCACCATCTCCGGCGATTTTGCCCGCCATGAGACCCGCATTGCTTGATCCCCTCTTCGCACCGCTCTCCACGCTTCCCGGCATCGGCCCGAAGCTGGGCGAATTGTTCGCGCGCCTCTTGGGGCAGGAAAGCATCGAGGACTGCCGGGTCATCGATCTCGTCTTCCATTTTCCGCATTCCATCGTCGACCGGCGCAACCAGCCCGGCATCGCCAATGCCCCGCAGGGTGTCATCGTCACCATCACCGGCCGCATCGACCGCCATCAGCCACCACCGCCCGGCAAGTCGAACATGCCCTACCGCGTCTTCTTGCATGACGAGACGGGCGATCTGGCGCTCACCTTCTTCCGTGCCAAGGGCAACTGGCTGGAGAAGGCACTGCCGATCGATGAAACCGTCGTCGTCAGCGGCAAGGTGGACTGGTTCAACGGCCGCGCCTCCATGGTACATCCGGATTATATGGCGCGGCTCGGTGAGGCCGACAACGTGCCGCTGGTCGAGCCCGTGCACGGCCTCACCGCCGGCCTCACCTCGCGCGTGTTGCGCAAGGCCGTGGAGGCGGCGGTTGCCCGCGTGCCGCATCTGCCGGAATGGATCGATCCGCCGCTTGCCCAGCGCCAGAGTTTTCCGAGCGCCTACGACGCGATCCATCGCTTGCACGACCCGCGCGACGAGACCGACCTCGACCCGCAGGCCCCTGCCCGCCGCCGCCTTGCCTATGACGAGTTCCTGGCCGGACAGGTATCGCTCGCCCTCGTGCGCCAGCGCCTGCGCAAGGTCGCCGGCCGGCCTGTCATCGCGACCGGCGCGCTCAGCCGTCCCGTCCTCGACGCCCTGCCCTTTTCGCTGACCAACAGCCAGCAGACGGCGATTGCCGAGGTGCTGAAGGACATGGCCGGCGAGCAGCGCATGCTGCGGCTTCTGCAGGGCGATGTCGGCGCCGGCAAGACGGCCGTGGCGCTGATGGCCATGCTCGCCGCCGTCGAATCCGGCGGCCAGGCGGTGTTGATGGCCCCGACGGAAATTCTGGCGCGGCAGCATTTCGCGACACTGTCGCGCATGGCAGCACCGGCCGGCGTCACCATCGACGTGCTGACCGGGCGCACCAAGGGCCGCGAGCGCGACGCCATCCTCGAACGTATCGCATCCGGCGAAACGCAGATCGTCATCGGCACGCACGCCCTCTTCCAGGACAATGTCGCCTACAAGGATCTGGTGCTGGCCGTGGTGGACGAGCAACATCGCTTCGGCGTGCACCAGCGCCTGCGGCTGACGGCCAAGGGTATTTCCCCGCATATGCTGGTCATGACCGCGACGCCCATTCCGCGCACGCTGGTGCTGGCCGCCTTCGGCGACATGGACGTCTCGAAGCTCACGGAAAAGCCGGCCGGCCGCAAACCGATCCAGACCGTCATCATGCCGCAGGAGCGTGTCGGCGATATCGTCGATCGCCTGCGCGCCGCCCTTGCAGAAGGCAAGAAGGCCTACTGGATCTGCCCGCTGGTCGAGGAGACCGAGGAAAGCGAGCTGATGTCCGTCGAGGAACGGCATGCGACGCTCGCCAGCTTCTTCGGCAATGCCGCCGGCCTTGTGCACGGGCGCATGAGCGGGCCGGAAAAGGACGCCGCCATGCTCGCCTTCAAGAACGGTGAGACCCGCCTTCTCGTGGCGACCACCGTCGTGGAGGTCGGCGTCGATGTGCCTGACGCCTCCATCATGGTCATCGAACATGCCGAGCGCTTCGGCCTTGCCCAGCTCCACCAGCTGCGCGGCCGTGTCGGACGCGGGGAGGAAGCGTCGAGCTGCGTGCTGCTCTACAAGGGGCCGCTCAGCGAAAACGGCCAGGCGCGGCTTTCCATCCTGCGCGAAACGGAGGACGGTTTCCGCATCGCCGAGGAAGACCTGAAACTGCGTGGCGAAGGCGAGCTTCTCGGCACAAGGCAATCCGGCACGCCGGGCTTCGTCGTCGCAAGCCTCGAAGCGCATGGCGATCTCCTGGAAATCGCCCGCAAGGACGCCGCCTATGTGCTGGAACGCGATCCCGACCTGACGAGCGAGCGCGGCGAAGCCATCCGCACGCTGCTCTATCTCCACCGTCGTGACGAGGCGATCCGGTTCCTGCGGGCAGGCTGAGCTACCCCGGCAAGCCACAAAATCGTGATTTCGCCGATTCCGGCAGCGAAGGCATACTCTCCCCGCACAAGCGAAGAAGGAGAAATGCCATGAAGACAGTTCTCGTAGTCGCAGCCATGCTCGGCCTTTCGGCATCCGCAGCCTTTGCGGACTGCGCCTGGCACAACAAGACCTCGGCAGAGGTCAAGGTCGACAAGACCATCACGACCGCAAGCGTCACCACCACGGAAAAGCAGTCCCGCCTGCCGGCGGAAAATGACCAGATGCCTCTGAAAACCCAGGACAAAACGGCAGTTACCGAGTAGCCGGCCGGGACGATTGCTTTCAGAACAAGACAGCGTATCGATGGCGGGGCAAATCCTGCCCTTCCATCACCCTTTCTTTTTGGCTTTCGCCTTGGCCTTGCGCTCGTCGCTTTCGATGAGCTGCAATCCCTTTTCCGGCGGTGTGACGAGGCCGACGGAGATGATGAGCTTGGCGGCATCCTCCGCGCTCATGTCGAGCGGCACGAGCTTCTCCCTGGGAACATAGACAAGCCAGCCGGCCGTCGGAAAGGGCGTCGGCGGCAGGAAGCAGGCGACCATGTCCCTGCCCATCGACTTGAATTTCGTGGCGATTTCGCCGCGCGCATCCGTCGCCACGAAGACGATGGCCCAGAGCCCCGGCCCCGGATATTCGATCATCGCGGCCTTGTTGAACGAAGACCCCTTGTCCTTCAGCACGGTCTCGAAGATCTGCTTCAGGCTCTTGTGCACCGTGCGCACCAGCGGCGTGCGGTTGAACAGCCCGTCGCCGAATTCGACGATGGAGCGGCCGATCAGGTTCTTGCCGAGGAAGCCGACGAGCGTGATCAGCACCAGCGCGATCAGGAGGCCGAAGCCGGGAATGGCGAACTGGAGATAGCTTTCCGGATTGTAGCGCGCGGGAATATAGGGTTTCACCCAGCTATCCGCCCAATGGATGAAGGTCCAGGTCAGCCAGATGGTGATGGCGATCGGCGCGCAGATGACGAGGCCGGTCAGAAAATTGTTGCGCAGCCGCGTCGCCAGCGACTGTCTCGGAAGAAGGTCGGTCATCGGATATCCAGCATGGGGTGGGCGTGGGAGGTCGCTCAGCCGTAGAAACCCGGATGATAGGTAACGGTTCCCCCGCCGTAAACCGGGGAAAACGCCACATGCATGAAATACTCGGGGGGCACGCCGTCGAGCGTCAGCCTCGAACCCGAAACAAAGCCGAACCGGCTGTAATAGGCAGGGTCGCCCAAGAGAACGCAGCCGGCAGCGCCGAGCCCTTTCAGCCGTTCGAGCCCATCGCGCACGAGCATGCCGCCAATCCCGCCTCCCTGATGCGCCGGATCGACCGAAATCGGGCCGAGGCCGTACCAATCCGCACTGCCGTCCGAAAGCGAGACCGGCGAAAAGGCGACGTGGCCGACGATCACCCCGTCCATCTCCACCACCAGCGAAAGCGCAAGCGCTCCGGCCGCGCGAAGACGGTCGATGATCACATGCTCGGTGCCGTCGGCATGCAGTGCGGTCTTGAAGGCCGTTTCCGTAAGCCGACGGATCGCGTCGATATCGTCTTCGCGTTCAGGGCGAAGGATCATTCCACCGTGACCGATTTCGCAAGATTGCGCGGCTGGTCCACATCCGTGCCCATGAAGACGGCCGTGTGATAGGCGAGCAGCTGGATCGGCAGCGAATAGATCATCGGTGCGATGATCTCGTCCACCGTCGGCAGGACGATCGTCGCCATCGTCTCGAGCTTGGAGGCCGCCGCTCCCTTGGCGTCCGTGATGAAGATGATCCGGCCGCCGCGGGCGGCCACTTCCTGCATGTTCGACACGGTCTTCTCGAAGAAGCGGTCATGCGGGGCGATGACGATGACGGGCATGTTCTCGTCGATCAGCGCGATCGGCCCGTGCTTCAGCTCGCCGGCGGCATAGCCTTCGGCGTGGATGTAGGAGATTTCCTTGAGCTTC
>CBFGOD010000123.1:0-10782 GCA_965650295.1 uncultured Shinella sp.
CCTGCTCAAGGCAAACCAGCCCGACGGCTTCGATTGCCCCGGCTGCGCCTGGGGCGATCCGGAACATGGCTCGTCTTTCGAGTTCTGCGAGAACGGCGTGAAGGCCGTGGCCTGGGAGGCGACGGAAAAACGTGCCTCGCCGGCCTTCTTCGCCGCGCATAGCGTGTCGGAACTGCGCAAGCTGACGGACTATGAGCTGGAGCTGCACGGCCGGCTGACGCATCCGATGCGTTACGATGCGGCAAGCGACAAATACCTGCCTGTCACCTGGGCGGATGCCTTCGCCGAAATCGGCGGGATCCTCAAAAGCTTAGACAATCCCGACCGTGCCGAATTCTACACCTCCGGCCGCGCCAGCAACGAGGCGGCCTATCTCTACCAGCTCTTCGTTCGTCTCTACGGCACCAACAATTTTCCCGATTGCTCGAACATGTGCCACGAGGCGAGCGGCGTGGGCCTGCGCCAGTCTGTCGGCGTCGGCAAGGGCACGGTTCTGCTGGAAGATTTCGAGGAGGCGGATGCGATCTTCGTGATCGGCCAGAACCCCGGCACCAACCATCCGCGCATGCTGGGCGACCTGCGCCGTGCGGCGCTGCGTGGCGCGCGCATCGTCGTCTTCAATCCGATCCGCGAGCGCGGTCTGGAACGGTTCTCCGATCCGCAGGACAAGATCGAGATGCTGCGCGGTGGCTCGACCGACATTGCCAGCCACTACTTCCAGCCGCAGCTCGGCGGCGACATGGCGGCGGTGCGCGGCATGGCGAAGGCGGTATTTGCCGCCGAGGATGCAGCGGCGGCAATGGGCCTGCCGCCGGTGCTCGACCACGCTTTTCTCGCCGAGCATTGCGCCGGCTTTGCCGATTACCGTGCCGCCGTGGACGCGACGGACTGGGCCGCGATCGAAGACCAGTCCGGTCTGACGCGGGCCGAGATCGAGCGGGCCGCCGATGTCTATAGGAATGCGGAACGCGTGATCTGCACCTGGGCGATGGGCGTGACACAGCATCTGCATTCCGTCGCGACGATCCGCGAGATCACCAATTTCATGCTGCTGCGCGGCAATATCGGCCGCCCCGGAGCCGGTCTCTGCCCGGTGCGCGGTCATTCCAACGTGCAGGGCGACCGCACCGTCGGCATCAACGAAAAGCCGCCGGCCGCCTTCCTCGACGCGCTGGAAAAGCGGCTCGGCGTGCCCATGCCGCGCAAGGACGGGCACAATGTTCTCGCCGCGATCGGCGCGATGCTGGATGGCACGGCGGATGTGTTCATCGGGCTGGGCGGCAATTTCGCCCGTGCGACGCCGGACAGCGCGCTTGTGGAACAGGCGCTGCGCCGGTTGAAGCTGACTGTGAACATCGCCACCAAGCCGAACCATTCGCATCTGATGCCGGGCGAGACGTCGTTCATCCTGCCCTGCCTCGGCCGCACGGAGATGGACCTCAATTCGGCCGGCAATTCGCAGTTGATCAGCGTCGAGGATTCCATGAGCATGGTGCATGGCTCCGCCGGCATCAACCGCCCGGCCTCGCCGCATCTCCTCTCCGAAGTGGCTATCATCGCGGGTATCGCTCAGGCGACCGTCGGCAACGGCACCATCGACTGGGAGGCGCTCGCCGACGATTACGATCGCATCCGCGATCATATCGAGGCGACGATTCCGGGATTTGAGGATTTCAACAAGCGCTTGCGCAAGCCGCGGGGCTTTCATCTGCGCAACACGGCCGCCAACCGCGAGTGGGACACGCCTGCCGGCAAGGCGACTTTCTTTTCCGGCCCGCTGCCGGAGGAAACCGTGCATCAACGGGCCAAACGCGGCGGTGGGCGTTTCGCACTCCAGACGTTTCGTTCGCACGATCAGTACAATACCACCGTCTACGGCCTCAATGATCGATATCGCGGTGTCTATGGCGAGCGGCAGGTCGTCTTCGTCCATCCCGATGATTTGAAGGCGCTCGGCGCGGTGGCAGGTGAGCGCGTGGACATCGTCGGCGAGCATGACGACGGGATCGAGCGCATCGCGCCCGATTTCCGCTTCGTGCCCTATGACATTCCGCGCGGCAGTATCGCCGGTTATTATCCCGAATTGAATGTGCTGGTGCCGCTCGGCAGCGCCGGGGAGGAGAGCGATACGCCCACCTCCAAGTCGATCATGGTGACGTTCCGCAAGCGCGAGGCCGCGTGAGCGGCGACGCGCCGGCAGCCGAGCGCTTCATGGAGCTCGTCGCAAGGCTCGAACGGCATGATCCGCTTTTGACGCCGATCCAGGCCGGGCTCGTCGTCGCTGCCGGCCTCGGCATTGCCGGCGACAGCCGCAGCTTCGCCCGCCTGTTCGGTCTTGCTCATGCTTTGGTGCTGCGCGAACTCACCGCGCTTGCCGCCCGTGATCTTCTTCGCATGACAAAACGCGACGGGCGCACGATGCGCAGTCATTTCGTGCTGGGCGATGCCGCATCGCACTACCCGGACTTCTTCCAGTTCAGCAAGGCGACCTGAAGGCCATCGCGGCGAGGGCGGTGATCGTGAAGGGCGTGGATATCGATACGCTCGCCGAAGGGCTCAACTATCTCGTGCACGGCGCATGGTATTGGGACAGGTTCAATCCCGACATGGTGCGCTCCGACGCCTTGCATGCGACGGCGCTGGTGCTCTTGCGCCAGGCGTTTCCGAAAAGTTTCTGAGGAAATAAAAAAAAGAGCCCCGCACGAAGCGGGGCAGCAAGCGCCACGGTTTGGCTCCCAATGACGCGGGGAAGCTCGCGGGTTACGCGAGTGCTTTTCACCTAGGCCCTTGCCTTGCGGCAGGGAAGGTCTGATTCGGCGATTCCGGTACGCCTGCGCAAATAAACTGCAGATGCGGTGGTTTTAACCACCGATATGCCTATGAAGCGCCAGGCTGCGAGGCTCCGCGCATGCCATCGGCCGAATTGCGCACCACCTCGGCAATCTGCCGGAGCTGTTTGGCGAGCGGTGTCGAATTGCGCCAGATCATGCCGATCGTGCGGGAGGGGCGGGGCGAGGGGAAGCGGGCGATGGAGACCGGGGCCGAGCGCGTTTCCACCGGCACGGCCATTTCCGGGATGAGCGTGACGCCGATGCCGGCGCCGACCATCTGCACCAGCGTCGAGAGCGAGCTGCCCTCCATGATCTCGCGCGGCTTGGCCGAGCCGATGCGGCAGAAGGACAGCGCCTGATCGCGAAAGCAATGGCCTTCCTCCAAGAGCAGCAGCCGCATTTCGCGCAGAGCATCCCGCTCGGGCACCGGCTTGCCCTCGTCCTCGCGCTGGCGCACCAGCACGAAATCTTCGTCGAACAGTTTCATTTCCGTCAGCGACGGCTCGGAGACCGGCAGGGCGACGATGGCGATATCCAGTTCGCCTTGCGTCAATTCCTGGATGAGCTTTGCAGTCTGCGTTTCACGCACATCGATCTGAATTCCGTCGAAGGCACGGTTGAGATCGTTTATGATGACCGGCAGGAGATAGGGCGCGACGGTGGGGATGATGCCGATGCGCAGGCGCGCGAGGAAGGGATTGCGCGCCGCGCGGGCGAGTTCACCGAGTTCATCGACGGCCTGCAGAATATGCCGCGCCCTGTCGGCAAAGGTTTCGCCGAAGGCGGTGAGCTTCACGTCGCGGGCGCTGCGTTCGAAGAGATTGTTGCCGAGCTCCTCCTCAAGCTCCTTGATCTGCATGGAGAGCGCCGGCTGGGAGATGGCGCAGGCATCGGCGGCGAGGCGGAAGCGGCCATGCCGCGCCAGTGCCTCGAAATAGCGCAGCTGTTTCAGGGTCAGGTTCGTCATAAGTTAAGCTTATCGAAGCGATCAGAAAATCCAACTTAAATTTATCACACGCTTCCGGTATGGAGAAGGCAAGGAAGGAATCCCCAGCACATTTGCCGCTCCGCAAGGCGGCCAAGGCTGCAATGTGCTTGCCTTCGACGAGACAACGGACACAACAGGAGAAAACCATGGACCAGAAAACTGACACCGCGGGCAAGTGTCCCGTCGCCCATTCGGTCACCAAGGGTCGCTCGAACCGCGACTGGTGGCCGGACCAGCTGGACGTCCAGGTCCTGCACACCCATTCCACCCTTTCCGACCCGATGGGCCGGGATTTCGACTATGCCGAAGCCTTCAAGTCGCTCGATCTCGATGCCGTGAAGAAGGACCTTCACGCGCTGATGACGGCTTCGCAGGAATGGTGGCCGGCCGACTTCGGTCACTACGGCGGCCTCTTCATCCGCATGGCCTGGCATTCCGCCGGAACCTACCGCATCACCGACGGCCGTGGTGGCGCCGGCCAGGGCCAGCAGCGTTTCGCGCCGCTCAACTCTTGGCCTGACAACGTCAACCTCGACAAGGCCCGCCGCCTGCTCTGGCCGATCAAGCAGAAATACGGCAACAAGATCTCCTGGGCCGACCTGCTCATCCTCACCGGCAACGTCGCGCTGGAATCCATGGGCTTCAAGACCTTCGGCTTTGCCGGCGGTCGTGCTGACGTCTGGGAGCCGGAAGAACTCTACTGGGGCCCGGAAGGCACCTGGCTGGGTGACGAGCGCTACAGTGGCGAGCGCCAGCTGGCCGAACCGCTCGGCGCCGTGCAGATGGGTCTCATCTACGTCAATCCGGAAGGCCCGAACGGCAACCCGGACCCGCTGGCCTCGGCCCGCGACATCCGCGAAACCTTCGCCCGCATGGCGATGAACGACGAAGAGACCGTGGCGCTGATCGCCGGCGGTCACACCTTCGGCAAGACGCATGGCGCGGGCGACGCGTCCTTCGTCGGCATCGATCCTGAAGGCGGCGCGCTGGAAGCCCAGGGCCTCGGCTGGAAGAGCACGTTCAATTCGGGCGTCGGCACGGATGCCATCGGCAGCGGCCTCGAAGTCACCTGGACCTCGACGCCGACCAAGTGGAGCAACAACTTCTTCTGGAACCTGTTCGGCTACGAATGGGAACTGGAAAAGAGCCCGGCCGGTGCCCATCAGTGGGTCGCCAAGGGCGCAGGCGCCACTATTCCGGATGCCTTCGACACCACGAAGAAGCACCTGCCGAAGATGCTCACCTCCGACCTCGCGCTGCGCTTCGACCCGGCTTACGAGGCGATCTCGCGCCGGTTCCTGGAAAACCCGGACCAGTTTGCCGATGCCTTCGCCCGCGCCTGGTTCAAGCTGACCCATCGCGACATGGGTCCGAAGGCCCGCTACCTCGGCCCCGATGTGCCGAAGGAAGACCTGATCTGGCAGGACGTCATCCCCGCCGTCGATTACCCGCTGGTCGATGACAAGGACATTGCCGATCTCAAGGCCAAGGTTCTCGCCTCTGGTCTCACCGTGCAGGAACTCGTGTCCACCGCATGGGCCTCGGCCTCGACCTTCCGTGGTTCCGACAAGCGCGGCGGTGCCAATGGCGCGCGCATCCGTCTTGCTCCGCAGAAGGACTGGGAGGCCAACCAGCCGGCGCAGCTCGCCAAGGTTCTCGGCGTGCTCGAAGGCATCCAGGCCGACTTCAACGCGGCCCAGACGGGCGGCAAGAAGGTCTCGCTCGCCGACCTGATCGTGCTTGCCGGTGCGGCCGGCGTCGAAAAGGCGGCGAAGGCCGGCGGCTATGACGTCACCGTTGCCGTCACGCCCGGCCGTGCGGATGCTTCCGACGCACAGACCGACGCTCAATCCTTCGCAGCGCTCGAGCCGCGCGCCGATGGCTTCCGCAACTATGTAAACGCCAATCGCCATCAGTTCCTGAAGGCTGAGGAAGCGCTCATCGACCGCGCCCAGCTCCTGACGCTCACCGCGCCGGAACTGACGGTTCTCGTCGGCGGCCTGCGCGTGCTGAACGCCGGTGCGCCGGAACATGGCGTCCTCACCAGCCGTCCCGAGGCCCTGACGAACGACTTCTTCGTCAACCTGCTCGACATGGCCACGGTCTGGTCGCCGGTTGCCGACAAGAAGGGCGTCTATGAAGGCCGCGACCGCAAGACGGGTGAAGCCAAGTGGACCGGCACCCGCGTCGACCTGATCTTCGGTTCGCATGCCCAGCTGCGCGCGCTCGCCGAGGTCTACGGCTCGTCGGATGCTGGCCAGAAGTTCGTCAAGGACTTCGTCGCCGCTTGGAACAAGGTCATGAACGCCGACCGTTTCGATCTCGTCTGATCGTTCCGCTCAAGAGGATGGGAAATGGCCGGCTTTTGCCGGCCATTTTCGTTCAAGCCTTTGGAAATAAAAGCCCCAGACCGTTTTTGCATGAGGTTTTGCCCAAATTGAATTGGCAAGCCCCGGCAAGTCGCACCAATGTTCCGCGCCAGTGACAACCAATGCGTAACGAGGAACGGATGGGCAGGATCGTCTACATCCACGATGATTTCGTGCCGGAGGAAGAGGCCCGCATCGGGCTTTTCGATCGCGGTTTCCTGTTCGGCGATGCCGTCTATGAGGTGACGGCCGTCATCGCCGGCCGGATGATCGACAACGACCTGCATCTTGCCCGGCTCGAACGCTCGCTGGGCGAACTCGGCATCGCCCTTCCGCTATCCCGGCCGGAAATCGAAGCCTTGCAATCACAGCTGATCGCCCGCAATCGCCTCACCGATGGCACGGTCTATCTGCACGTCTCGCGTGGCGAGGCTGACCGCGATTTCCTCTATCCGCAAAGCATGGCGCCGAAACTCGTCGGCTTCACCCAGACGAAGACACTGACCGGCACGAAGGCGCAGCGCGAGGGCATCGCCGTCGACCTGGCGGACGATCCGCGCTGGCACCGGCGCGATATCAAGACGGCCATGCTGCTCGGGCAGGTCATGGCAAAGCAGGCGGCGCGGGCGCGCGGTTTCGACGATGTCTGGCTGGTCGAGGCGGGGCTGGTGACAGAGGGAGCCTCCTCGACGGCGCATGTCATCACCGCTGACGGGCGCATCCTCACCCGCGCCGCCTCGAAGGCAACGCTGCCGGGCTGTACGCAGCGGGCGCTGGCCCGCCTCTGCGAAGCTGAAGGCCTGCGCATCGAGCAGCGTGCCTTCACGCCCGAGGAGGCGCAGGATGCGGCCGAAGCGTTCCAGACCTCGGCCTCCAGCCTCGTCATGCCGGTCGTGAAGATTGGCGGGCGAATGATCGGCGATGGCCGGCCCGGCCCGATGACGCGGCGGTTGCAGTCGCTCTATCTGGAAGCGGCCGGCGTTCCGGCCTAAGAAAAATCGGGACATCGGAGAGCTAATATGAAGACGGCGCGGGAATGGGGTTTGATGCCGGAGAGCCGGCTCACGGTGGGGCCTGATAATGCCATCACGGATGTGCCGGGCGTGGCCGTCGGGCATCGTTCGCTGCGTGGCGACGGCATTTTTACCGGCGTGACAGCCGTACTCCCCCATTCGGGCGATCTTTTCCGGACAAAGCCGCGGGCGGCCGTCGAGGTGATCAACGGCTTTGGCAAGTCGGCGGGGCTGATGCAGGTGGCGGAGCTTGGCACGATCGAGACGCCGATCCTGCTCACCAACACGTTTGGCGTCGCAGCCTGCACGGAGGCGCTGATCCGCCGGGCGATTGCCGCAAATCCGGCAATCGGGCGCAAGACGTCCACGGTCAATCCGCTCGTCTGCGAATGCAACGACGGCAGCATCAGCGATATCCAGGCGCTTGCGGTGACACCCGCTGACGCCATGGCCGCGCTGGATGCGGCCCGGCCGGGGCCTGTCGAACAGGGGGCGGTGGGTGCCGGCTCCGGCATGACGGCCTTCGGTTTCAAGGCGGGCATCGGCACGGCCTCGCGCGTCCTGCGCATCGCCAAACGTGATTTCACGCTCGGCACCTTGGTGCTTGCCAATTTCGGCGCGGCCGGCGATCTCGTGCTGCCGGATGGCCGTCGTCCCGATCCGCGCGTGCCGGCCACGCCCGAGCGCGGCTCGGTCATCGTCATCATGGCGACAGACCTGCCGCTCGGCGACCGGCAATTGCAGCGCGTCGCCCGGCGCGGCGGGGCGGGACTTGCCCGGCTCGGCGCCTTCTGGGGCCATGGCAGCGGCGATGTCGTGCTCTGTTTCACGACGGCCGATCCCGTCGCGCATGATCCGGTAGCACCGATCACCAGCCAGCAGCGCCTGTCCGACGACCATATCGACCTCGCCTTCCGCGCCGCAGCGGAAAGCACGCAGGAGGCCGTGCTGAATGCGCTTTGCACGGCGCCTGCCACACCGGCCCGCAACGGCCGCCTCTATCCCGCTCTGGCCGACTGGCTGAAGGAGAACCAGACCCCATGAAAGTCTTCATTTCCGCCGATATCGAGGGAACCGCCGGCATTGCCCAATGGGACGAGGCCGACCGCAGCCATCCGGACTGGAACGAGTTCCGCGCGCTGATGACCGCCGAAGTGGTCGCCGCCTGCGAGGGCGCACGGGCCGCCGGCGCGACGGAGGTCGTGATCAAGGACGCGCACAGCAGCGGCCGCAACCTCATCCTCGACCGGCTGCCCGATTATGCGCGCATCGTGCGCGGCTGGTCGGGCCATCCGGACGAGATGATGTACGGCATCGACGCCGGCTTCGCCGCCGCGATCTATACCGGCTATCACTCCAAGGCCGGCACCGAAGTCAATCCGCTCGCCCACACCTCCAACATGCGCATTTCGCGCCTGCTGCTGAATGGGGAGGTCGCCTCGGAATTCACCTTCAACGCGCTCTGTGCGGCCGGTTATGGTGTGCCATCGGTCTTTCTCGCCGGTGACGTGGGCATCTGCGCTGAGGCGCGGGCCATGGTGCCGGGTCTCGCAGCGGTGGAAACGCTGGACGGCCGGGGCCATGCGACGACTTCCATCTCGCCCGCCTGGTCGCGGCGCCTCATTCGCGAGGGCGTGGCCGCGGCCCTTTCCGGCGATTTCGCGCAGGCGCTGCCCGCAAAGGCCGAGCATTACGAGGTGATCATCGAGTTCAACACGCCGGGCGAGGCCTATCGCGCCAGCTGGTATCCCGGTGCCCGCACGCATGGCCTTCGCGCCATTGCCTTCGAGCACAAGGATTTTTCCGAAATCCTGCGTGCGCTGCTCTTCCTCAAGGTCTGATCAGGCTACTTCGCGCTTCAGGAGCAGCTTTGCCGTATGCCACAGGTCCTCGACCTTGCGGCTGCGGCTTGCTGCATGCCGGTAGAGGCGGATTTCAAGATCGAGGTTCCAGCCGGCATCGGCGGAGGCGGGCACGAGTCGTCCGCTGTCGATCTCGTCGCGCGCCAAGCTCTCCGGCAGCCAGCAGATGCCCGCTCCCGTCACCGCCATATTCATCAGCCCGGCGCTGATCGTGTTTTCGTGCGTTATGCGGCGGCGGAAGGGCGGGCGGCGCAACATGAGGCGCGACAGCGCCACGCCGAAGAACGAATTGAAGCCATAGCTCAGAAAGGGAATGGCAAGCCGCGGCTGCGCGACCGCGCGGTCGAGAATATGAAGTCCCGGCTGTGCGCCACCGGGCATCGAAACGTCAGGTGCCGCAAGCGGGATCAGTCGGTCATGCGCGACCGTCAGCGATGAGAACTGTCCGCGATCGAGATGGAACGGCACTTCCGGATGGGCGTAGGTGAGAAAAAAATCCGCTTCGTCGCCGACGAGCGCATCGAGATTGGCTTCGATGCCGCCGCGGTCGGCGATCAGCGAGGTGCTGAAGGCACCGCCGGCCTTTTCGAGTGCTTGCAGCCAGCGCGGAAAGAACGTCACCGTCAGCGTGTGGAGGGCTGCGAAGCGCACCAGGCCCGGTTCGTGTGACGGTCTTAGCGCCTCGCGCGCCGCATAGAAGGTGCGGATCGCCTCTTGCGCGACCGGCAGGAAGTTACGGCCGGCCGGCGTCAGTTCGGCCGGCATGGTGGCGCGGCTGATCAGCGTGGCGCCCAGCCAGCTTTCCAGCTGTTTGATGCGACGGCTGAAGGCCGGCTGCGTGACATTGCGCAGATCCGCAGCGCGCGAAAAACTCGACGTGTCGGCCAGCGTCACGAAATCTTCCAGCCACTTGATCTCCACGCCGGTCCCTCCCGATCCTGTCCGTCGGTGACATCGATCATAAGTCATTCAATCGAAATAGGTATGCTGATTTGGTATGACATGGTGCCAAAAGCGAATTGGCCAAGCCCTCTACAACCTCTCACGTTGCGTGAGGAGGAACGGGGCGCCGGTTCGGCCGCCCCGACAAGGGAGTGGTGAATGTCCGTTGCAATCGAAGCCGATCTAATCCTGCACAATGGCCGCATCTGGCGTGGCCGGGAAGAGGGCACCAGCGAAGCTGTTGCCGTGTGGCAGGGCAAGGTTCTTGCCACCGGCAGCAGTGCCGACATGCTGAGCCTCAAGGGGCCGAACACCGAAATCATCGATCTCGAAGGCCGTTTTGCAAGCCCCGGTCTCATCGACAATCACCTGCACCTTATCTCGACCGGTATCACCATGGGCTGGGTCGATGCGACGCCCGCCGCCGCGCCGACGCTCTCGGCCCTGACGGCAGCGCTTGCTGAACGGGCTGCGAAGACGCCGAAGGGCGGTTGGATCCAGGCGCGCGGCTATGACCAGGTCAAGCTCGATACGGGACGTCATCCGACACGCGAGGATCTCGACCGCGCGGCACCGGATCACCCGGTGCTCCTGTCGCGTGCCTGCGGCCACGTTGCCATCGCCAATTCGCTGGCGCTGAAGCTTGGCGGTGTGACGGAAGCGACGCCTGTCCCGGATGGCGGCGTGATCGGTACAACGGACGGGCGTCTCAACGGCCTGCTGGCCGAAAACGCCATCGAGGATGACGGCGACATCATCCTGCGCCGCCTGCAGACG
>CBFGOD010000124.1:0-10771 GCA_965650295.1 uncultured Shinella sp.
TGGCGATCATCGATTCCATACGGCTCAGGCATTCGCGCGGCGTGTTGGCGTGGATCGTGCCCATCGACCCGTCATGGCCGGTGTTCATCGCCTGCAGGAGGTCGAAGACCTCGGGTCCGCGCACTTCGCCGACGATGATGCGTTCGGGGCGCATACGCAGGCAGTTCTTGATGAGGTCGCGCATCGTGATCTCGCCCTCGCCTTCGATATTCGGCGGACGGGTTTCGAGGCGCACGACATGCGGCTGCTGCAATTGAAGTTCGGCGGAGTCTTCGCAGGTGATGACGCGCTCGTCGCGGTCGATATAGTTGGTCAGGCAGTTGAGCAGCGTCGTCTTGCCCGAGCCGGTGCCGCCGGAAATGACGAGATTGCAGCGCACGCGGCCGATGATCTGCAACAGTGCAGCACCTTCCGGCGTGATCGAGCCGAACTTGACGAGTTGGTCGAGCGTCAGCTTGTCCTTCTTAAATTTACGGATGGTGAGTGCGGTGCCGTCGATGGCAAGCGGCGGGGCGATGACGTTGACGCGCGAGCCGTCGGGAAGACGCGCGTCGCAGATGGGGCTCGATTCGTCGACGCGGCGGCCGACCTGGCTGACGATGCGCTGGCAGATCGACAGGAGCTGGGCATTGTCGCGAAAGCGGATTTCCGATTCCTGCACCTTGCCGGCCACTTCGATATAGGTCTTGCCGGCACCATTGACCATGATATCGGCGATATCGTCGCGCGCGAGCAGCGGCTCGAGCGGACCGTAGCCGAGAACGTCGTTGCAGATGTCGTCGAGCAGCTCTTCCTGCTCGGAAATCGACATCGCGAAGTTCTTGATCGTGATGATGTCGTTGACGATATCGCGGATTTCCTCGCGCGCACTTTCGGTGTCGAGCTTGGCAAGCTGCGACAGGTCGATCGTGTCGATCAGCGCGGAGAAGACCTGGCTTTTCGTATCGTAATAGTCCTCGGTCCGCGGCGTGCGGCGGCGTGCGGTCGCGGCGGGTGCGGGCACCATCACCGGCGGCGGCGCCGGTTCGAAGACGGGCTGCGCGGGCGCGGCGGTGACCGGCCGCTCCGCCGTCACGGTCGCGCTGGCATGCGCCGGCTGGCCCGCCGAGCCGCTTTTGCCTGAACCTTCATTGCCGCGTTTGCCGAACATGCCTTGTCATCCAGTCTGTTGGTCGCCTCTGGGGCTTACTTCCGGCCGAGCAGGCCCAGCATCTTGCCGAGGCCGGCCTTCTTGGCCTTCTTGACCGTCGAGCGGCCCGTCACGATATGGGCGAGCTGCGAGAAGGTCTCCGCCGTCGGCGACTTCTTGTCCATTTCCGCGATCATGCGGCCGCTGTTGGACGCCGTGCCGAAAAGCTGCGCGTCGAAGGGAATGACGGCGATCGGCTGGAGGCCGAGCGGCTCGCAGAAGTCGTCGGGCGCGATTTCCGGGCGTTTCGGCAGGCCGACCTGGTTGAGCACCAGATGCGGCGGCTTGTCGTTGGGCCGGAGCTTCTTGAGCGCATCCAGCATGTTCTTCGCGTTGCGCAGGTTCGCAAGGTCGGGCACGGCGGTGATGATCACCTCGTCGACTTCCGAGAGCAGCGTGCGCGTCCATTCCGACCAGGCATGCGGCACGTCGAGCACCGTCACCGGCGCACTGCGCTGCAACACCTCGATGATCGGCTGGAAAGACCCTCTTTCGAGGTCGTAGGCGCGGTCCAGCATGGAGGGGGCGGCAAGCAGCGACAGGTGGTCGGAGCACTTCGTCAGAAGGCGGTCGAGGAAGACTTCGTCGAGCCTGTCGGGCGCGCTGATCGCTTCGGAAATGCCCTGCGGCGGATCCTGGTCGAAATCGATATTGGCCGTGCCGTAGGGCAGGTCGAGATCGGCGAGGATGACTTCCGTCTGGAAGAGATTGGAAATGTCGAAGGCGCAGTTATGTGCGATCGTCGAGGAACCGCACCCGCCCTTGGCGCCGATGAAGGCGACGGTCCGGCCGAGCGGCTCGGCCTCGGGATCGACGAAGATCGCCGCCATGGCGTTCAGCACATCGGCCATGCCGACCGGACCGACCATATATTCGGAAATGCCGTTGCGGATCAGATCGCGGTAAAGCGGAATGTCGTTGTAGCGACCGACGATGACGACCTTGGTGCTGGGATCGCAGACCTGGGCGAGCGGGGCGAGCTCGTCCATGATGCCGCCGGGTTCGGTTGCGGTTTCCAGGATCAGCAGGTTCGGCGTCGGCGCGGAGGCGAACATGTTGGCGGCCGCCGCGATGCTCGCGCTCGAGATGCGCAGGCTCACCTTGGCCATGCGGCGGTCCTGGCCGCAGCGTTCCATGGTGCGCAGCATCGCCTCGCTTTCGCAGAAGGCATGGACGGAGATGCGCGGCAGGGGGCGCACGGTCTCCAGCTCGGTCGGCCGGATCGTCTCGTCCGTCAGTCCCTCGCCGGCACGCTCAATGGTGTAGTCTACTGTGCTCATCGTCATGCCCGTTCCTGGTGTCCGGCGGACCGGAGGGAGTGGTTCCGCGTGCCTGCCGTCAGAATTCCGGCTGGCCGTTGTCGCGATAATCCTGGATCACCACATTGCGCTGCTCGGCATCGATCGGGCTCATGCCGCGCGGCTGGACGAGATCCATCGGATTGGCGACCTGAGCTGCGAGATTGGCCTGCGTGGCGCAGCCGAAATTGTGGTAGTTCTTGTTTTCCGTCGTATTCTGGACGAGATCTTCCGGCCATTCGCCGCAAGGGCCTGCCTTGGCGGTGATGGCGAAGAAGGCAAGCCGGATCGGTGCATTCGGGCCGTAGCCGCTGGCGTCGTAAGCGGTCTCGATCAGCATATCGCGCTTGACGCCAGCCGCAAGAAGGGTCGCACGGATTTCCTTACGCAGATGATTGGCCGTAGCAGCATTCACTGAACCGCGCGGCAGCATGATTTGCACGGCGCTGCGTGACCTCTCGGCATGATCGCTGGCGAAGCCGCGGATGTTGTCGCGCACACCCGTCGTCAGCGACCGGTCGCCGGTGGCGATCGGAATATCGAGCGTCTGCGCATCCTCGGTCAGCACGATCGGGTGGCGTGTGCGGTAGTCGTCAGGGATCGAGCCGGTGGCGTTGCGGTCTGGATTGGTGCCGCAGCCGGAAAGTGCTACGGCGGAAAGAACGAGGGTGGCGGCGAGCGCGATGCGCATCGGACGGCTCCTTGCGGAAGGACGGATATTCTGGATCGTTTCGCTCATGGCCCTGTCCGTCACTTGTAGATGAAGCCGATGGAGCCGTGGTAGTTGCCGGCCGGCATCGCTTCTTCCTTGCGGCCGTAGACCTTGTTCACCCTTCCGAGGAAGTAGCTGGCAGCGTCGTTGGTCGCGTTGAAATTGTCGTCGGGGCGCGACAGCGCGGTGCGCGCAACCGGCCGCACCAGATACGGCGTGGCGATGATCACCAATTCCGTCTCGTTGCGCACGAAGTCCTTGGAGCGGAAGAGCGTGCCGAAGATCGGGATTTTGGACAGGCCTGGCAGTCCGGACATGGCCTGGCGGATGTCGTCCTGCACGAGACCGGCAATCACGATGGAGCCGCCGGAGGGCAACTCGACGCTCGTTGTGGCCTCGCGGCGGCGGATACCGAGTGACGTCAAACCAGGTATGACAGGGGAAACGTCTCGATGTGCCCAAGTCTTCGGGATGTTGGCGGCGAAGGTCGTCGACCCCTGGAAGGTCGGTTCGGAGACTTCCGTTGATATCCGCAGACTGATGCGTCCCGGTGAGAGCACTACAGGTCGAAAATTCAAGCGAATGCCGTATTCGACTTCTTCAACGGTTCGCTTGACGCCCTCTTCCTCCGTATATTCCTGACTTGTCGGCAGTCGGAAGTCGCCACCGACATAGAATTTGGCCTCCTCGCCGGAGATCGCGGTAAGGCTTGGTTCGGCGAGAGTGCGCATCACGCCTGCCTGTTCCATCGCGTTGACATAGCTTGCGAGATCGAGGCCGCCGATGCTTCCGCCAAACGCAGCATTGCCGATCCAGTCGGCCGCTCCGCCGAGATTAGTGGGATTGCGGAAAGAGATGCCGCCTGCAGACCCTCCCAACGTTCCATTGAACCCGAGCTGCTTGAGCACCTGCCGGCTGACCTCGGCGACCGTCACCTTGAGCGTAACCTGATCCTCGCCCTCGATCTTCAGCATGTTGACGACCTGCGAGACCTGGCGCCGTTCGCCGAAGATCGCCGCATCGCCGTTGTTGCCCTGTGCGGTGATGTTGCGGGTCGTCGCCTCGCCGCCCTTCAGGAAGATCTCGGCGAGCCGTGTCGCCTGGGTGGCGTCCTGCGGCGTGCGCACCGTGCCGTTCAGCACGATGTTGTCGGAGATGATCTCGACCTGGATGTCGGAATCGGGGATGAAGCGGCGCAGGTTGGCCTGCAGGCCGTCGATGTCGCGCTCGACGGTCAGGTCGATGCTGACGATCTCCTCGCCACCGGGTCCGAAGATGAAGATGTTGGTCTGGCCGACTTCCTTGCCGAAGAGGTAGATGCGGCGCGAGCTGCGCGTCACGGCATCGGCTTTGACCGGATCGGCGACGAGAATGTCGTGCGCATCCGACGGCAGGTCCACCACGATCGCCTTGTTGAGGCCGAGCTTGACGGCCTTGCGGGCGCCAGGGCCGCTCTCGTTGATGCGGATGACGGATGCGGTTGCCGCCTCGGCGGTTGCGACGGGGGCGAGCGGGAAGCCGGAGAAAGCGAGGCAGACGCTCAGCCCGCCGGCGACAGAAGCCCGAAAAGTCCTTGTGATTCCAAACACGGTCAGCTCCTGGTCACTTCTGGGCGGCGCTTGCGCCGTTAACGATTTCGCCGCTCTTGATCACCGTGACGAGCGGCACGCCGTCGCTGCCGGAAAGCAGGTAGTCGGCAGCGGTCGTATCGGGCTCCTGGGCATCGGCGACGCTGCGCAGTGCCAGTTGCAGCCGTTCGGCCATCTGCTGGGCAACGGTGATCACCTTGGTCTGGTCCGGCGTCAGTTCCAGCGTCGCGGTCGTGCCGACGGCCGATTTGGAACCATCGGGATTTTCCTGGATCTGCTGGTCGATGGCGAGCACGCGCACATTCGTCAGCACGGTCTCCGTCAGGAAGCTGCCCAAGTCGTTCTTGCGCACCATGATGACGTCGACGCGGTCGTTCGGCAGGATGAAGCCGCCGGCGCCCGTCGCGACGGAAATTTCGGTCGCGACCGCGCGTTTGCCGGCCGGCAGCAGCGAGGACATGATGCGGTTGCTCGAATCGGCGATCTTTTCCTGGCGGATCGGCTCGCCGTTGAAGATCGGCATGCGGACGATGGCGCCGTCGAGGCTCTCCTTCGCGTCCGGCCGGTTCTGGTCGGTGATGAAGCCATCGACCACGGAGCCTTGCGGCCACGCTGCCCAGGTGAGTGAATCGGGTTTGAGCCGCGACCCAACCGGCAGGCTTTCGTGCGCCACCAGCACATTGATGGTCGGTTCCCGCTCGATGACGGGATCGCCCTGGACGACGGTCGTCTTACCTCCGGCGATCTGCAGGGCAAGCAGGCCCGCGACGCCGGCCGAGACGACGGCCACTGCCAGAATGATGATTCGCGCCGGTCTCATGTGGATTCCCTGGGGCTGCGGACGGTTCTATGCGCCCACATTGACCGGCAATGGTATAATTATGGTTAATAGTGGCCTTACGCATATGGTTAACGTAAGGCTAATGCCGGCCTAGTCCCGCGTTGCACACGCGGAAAACCGGAATGCGGGCATTCCGGTCGCTTCATCCTGATTTTAAGGGATTTGCTTCAGCCGAGAGCGGCAAGCATCAGCGGAGACGACGGATAGGCCGCGAAGGCGGCTGCGCCGATTGCAATGCCGTAGGGCACCTTGCGGCCGGCCAGAAGATGGCCCGGTACAGGCAGGCCCGATGCATAGATCAACTCGGATTTCGCCCGCAGCAGGAGGATGCCGATCGTCAGGAACCCGCCGAAGAAGGACACATAGGTCACGTATTCGAAGAGGGACATGTTGAAGCCGAACCAGACGGCGCTCGCCGAAAGCACTTTCACGTCGCCGCCGCCCATGATGTTGAGCGCGAAAAGCACGAAGCCGATCGAAAAGACGAGAAGGCCTGCGCCGAGATGCATCCCGATCTGCGCAAGGCCGAGGCCGGAAAGCGGTGCGGCAAGGAGGAAGGCACCGAGCAGGATGGCCGAAACCCGGTTGGGAATGGTCATCGTGAACAGGTCGGAAAACGCCGCAACCGCAAGGCAGAACGGAAAGATCACGAAGATCAGAGCCTGTGTCATGCGATGTTCTCCCAATTCCGGCCGGTGCGGCCGGGAAACCCTTGGAACGGAGAAGCCGCCCTCCGAGGATGGCGGCTCTCTTGTGTGTCTGCTTTGCCCGAGACTATTCGGTCTTGAGCTTGCCGCTGAGGAACGTAAACTGGTCGCTCAGCTTGGTGCCGAGAGTCGTCGCGCCGCCGATGAGGGCAACGGAGATCAGGGCGGCGATCAGGCCGTATTCGATGGCGGTCGCACCGGATTCGTCCTTCAGAAGGCGAATGAAAGTCTTGCTCATATTCTTGGCCCCAGCCTTGCTTAGTGTTACTGCGTCTTGAGCTTGCCGCTGAGGAACGTGAACTGGTCGCTCAGCTTGGTGCCGAGGGTGGTGGCACCGCCGATGAGGGCAACGGAGATCAGGGCGGCGATCAGGCCGTATTCGATGGCGGTTGCGCCGGATTCGTCCTTCATAAGGCGAGCGAAAATCTTGGTCATGGTATTCTCCTAGCTCCACGAGTGTTGGTTCAGCACGTCCGCCAACTGTTTCCGTTGTTCGGATGACTGCAACCTACAGGCGGGCCATTGCCATCGGCTTAAGGAAGTGAGTTAATCTTGTCCTAACGTAAGGCTGCCTGAAATATGGTCGCCAAAAGATTAATCTCCTCTTGCACGCATTCCCGGCTGTTTTCAGGAAAAACGGTCTGGAGGAGTGTGTCACCCTGTGGCGACAGGGCTTCCGAAGTCCGGCGCTGCCTTAAGCCTTCATTCACCATTCCCGGCGATGCTAATTCCGTATTGTTGCCGGGATGAATGATTATGGGACGCGACGGAATCTTCGCATCGGGAGCTGTCAGGCTTTTGGCGATCGCCTTTTTTGTGTTGTCGGTGGCTGGAACCGCCGGTGCGGCGGATGACACCTTCATGCGCGTCTACATGGATCACGCGCGGGTGCTGAGATTGGATCGGCCGGTCAGCAAGGTGATCATCGGCAACGCCAAGGTGGCCGACGCCACGGTGGCCGACGCCAAGACGATCGTTTTGACGGGCCGCAGCTTCGGCACCACCAATCTCGTTCTTCTTGATGCCGACGGCAATGCCATTGTCGACGAACGCATCCTTGTCTCGATCGACGAGGGCAATACGGTGCGCGTCTTCCGCCAGACGGACCGCTCCGTTCTCTCCTGCACGCCCAATTGCGAAGAGCACGCCACCAGCAATCAGACGGATGGCTGACGCCTTGTTCCGCTTCGGCTGCCCGAAAGCGGGAAACCGTTCAATTCTTCGGACGCATGCACACGAAAAATAAACGGTCGGCGATCTAGTCTCTTTCCATCCAGTCCATGGGAACGGATCGCGATGACGCTCGATCACACGACAGACACCCGACGGCGGCCGATGAAGGGCCTGTTCGGTCGCTTGCTTCGCCGGCGCGATGGCGCGACGGCGATCGAATTCGCGTTGCTCAGCGTCCCCTTTTTCCTGATCGTCTTCGCCTCGCTCGAGACTTTCGTGGCGTTCTCGGCGGAGCAGATTCTCGCCAATGCCACCGACACGATGGCGCGCAAGATCCGCACCGGCGAAATCACCTTCAACCTCGGCAAGACCTCGGATATGACCGCGGCGCAGTTCCGCAAGGCCTATTGCGACGAGATCGCGATCCTGATGCCCTGCTCGGCCAGCGAACTGGCGACGCCGAGCAAGCTGTATATCGACGTGCGCACCTTCTCGAAATTCGCCGATATTCCCAAAGCCATCCCCTTGAGCGGTTCGGACCTCGACACCTCCGCCTTCAAGTTTGCGCCCGGCGGCAAGAAATCGATCAACATCGTCAGGGCCTATTATCGCTGGGACATCGCCACGGATCTGGTTCGCCCCTACCTTTCGAATGTCAAATCGGCCAATGGCTCCAACCAGAGCTACCTGATGGTCGCGACCGCCGTCATCCAGAACGAGGACTACCCGTAATGGACAGTCTTTCCCCGCATCTGGATGCCGAACCGAAAGAGCAGAAGGGCAAGGGCGGCGTGCTGCTCACCCTGCGCCGTCTCGTCGAGGACCGCCGCGGCATCGGCGCCGTCGAGTTCGCGATCGTGGCGCCGCTGCTGATCATGGCCTATATCGGCGCCTTCGAGATTTCCGTCGCCGTTACCATGTCGCGCAAGGTCAACCGTGCCTCCAGCACCGTGTCCGACCTTCTCACGCAGAGCCAGAGCACGAATACGGCGACGCTCGATACGATGAAGGAAGTCACGAGAGGCGTGATCGCGCCCTTCCCGCAGACCGGCTATTCGTTGAAGATCACCGGCATTGCCGTTGCAGCGGACGGCAAGGCGACAGTTGCCTGGTCGCGGGACCAGAGCGCGGGCAAGCCCTATGCGACCGGCTCCAGCGTTACCCTACCCTCGACGCTCGAGGCCAAGAGCACCTTTATCGTGCGCACGGAACTCGTCGTGCCGCATGAGGTTTTGCTGATGATGCCGAGCTTTGCCCAGAACCTCAACAAGGTCAATCTGTCCAAAACGAGCTACTTCCGCCAGCGCACCGGCGAAAAGATCACCTGCAGCGATTGCTGAGGCGCGCGCCTCCGCCGCGCGATTTCGCTTGAACCCGTCTTGTCGCCCGTGCCATGTCTGACGGTTCATTCTCGTTGCCCGGCGAGGAGGATGCGGACAGACGGCAGGTGACACATGGCGCGAGCCTTTCTCTTTGTTCTCGACAGCTTCGGCATCGGCGGCGGCCCGGATGCGGCCGCCTTCGGCGATCTCGGCGCCGATACGCTCGGCCATATCGCGGAATTCTGCGCGGCCGGCGTTGCCGACAGGCCGGGGCTCAGGCAAGGCCCGCTGAAGCTGCCCAACATGTCGGCGCTCGGTCTGCTTCATGCCGCCCGTGCCGCGACCGGCCGCTTTCCCGAGGGCATGGATGTCCCGCAGCGCGTCTTCGGTTATCACGGGGCGGCGAGCGAGGTGTCGAACGGCAAGGACACGCCGTCGGGCCATTGGGAGATCGCCGGCACGCCCGTCTCGTTCGACTGGGGCTATTTTCCGGTGGAAGGCGACGCCTTCGAGCCCGAATTGGTCGAGGCGATCTGCACGGCCGGCAACGTGCCCGGCATCCTCGGCAATTGCCATGCGTCGGGCACGGACATCATCGCCCGGCACGGGCAGGAGCATCGCCGCAGCGGCAAGCCGATCTGCTACACCTCCTCCGACAGCGTCTTCCAGATTGCCGCGCATGAAGGCACGTTCGGCCTCGACCGCCTGCTGTCCTTCTGCGAGACCGTGCGCAAGATCCTCGATGAGCGGCCGGGCGGGCGCATCGGCCGCGTCATCGCGCGGCCCTTCATCGGCGAGACGCCCGAGACCTTCGAGCGCACCGGCAACCGGCGCGACTATTCCGTTCTGCCGCCGGAGCCGACTTTGCTCGACCGGTTGACGGAAGCCGGCCGCACGGTGCATGCCGTCGGCAAGATCGGCGATATCTTCGCGCACCAGGGCATCGGCACGCTCGCCAAGGCGAACGGCAATATGGCGCTGTTCGATGCGACGCTCGCCGTGATGGACGAGGCCAAGGACGGCGATCTCGTCTTCACCAATTTCGTCGATTTCGACATGCTCTACGGCCACCGCCGCGACGTCGCCGGCTACGCCGCGGCGCTCGAAGCCTTCGACCGGCGCCTGCCGGAGGTGGACCGCAAGCTGAAACCCGGCGATATCGTCATCCTGACCGCCGACCATGGCTGCGATCCGACCTGGCGCGGCACGGACCATACGCGCGAGCGCGTGCCGATCCTGAGTTTCGGGCCGGGCCTGCGCTCGCGCCTCATCGAAACCCGCACGACTTTCGCCGATATCGGCGAAACCGTCGCCCGCCATCTCGGCATCGCGCCCGGCCCGCACGGAAGGAGTTTCTTGTGACCAGAGCCATGCCCAAGGCGGAGCTGCACTGCCATATCGAAGGCGCCACACCACCGGCGCTCGCCGCCGCCCAGGCGAAGCGCTACGGCATCGATACGTCCGCCTTCATCAAGGACGGCCAATATTCCTGGCAGGATTTCACGAGCTTCGTGCAGAGCTACGACGCGACGGCCAATCTCTTCCGCACGGAGGAGGATTATGCGCTGCTCGCCGAGACCTATCTGACCGATATCGCCGAGGTGGGTGCGATCTATAGCGAGCTCATCGCCTCGCCCGATCAGGGCGATGCCGTGGGCATCGGCGCGGATGCCTATATGCGCGGGCTGGTCGAGGGCGCCGAACGCGCCAGGGCGAAGACCGGCATCGAGACCCGCCTTCTCGTCGTCGGCATCCGCCATTTCGGCCCCGAGCGGGTGGCGAAGGCGGCGGAATATGCCGCGCGCCGGCCGCATCCGCTGATCACGGGCTTCAATCTTGCGGGCGAGGAGCGCATGCACCGCGTCGCCGATTTCACCCACGCCTTCGATATCGCCCGCGACGCCGGCCTTGGCATCACCATTCATGCGGGCGAACTCTCG
>CBFGOD010000125.1:0-10744 GCA_965650295.1 uncultured Shinella sp.
ACGCGGCGGATGAGGGCGAGGTCGCCGCGCCCGGTCGGCGCGATCTCGTCATAGAGCTTGTCGATGGCCTCGGCATGCCACTGGAAGAAATGCGCCGAGCCGGGCGCGTCGATGGTCGAGCTGTCACCGATCGGCTTGCCGACATCGAGCGTTTCCAAAAGCGCCAGCTCCGGAATGTTCTCGCGGATGAGGGCGGCGAGGCGCAGCAGCACCTCCTTGCGCTCGGCCGGCGATTTGCCCGACCAGCGGCCATCCTCGAAGGCGCGGCGGGCAGACGTGACGGCCGCGTCGATATCCTCGGCGGTGCCGCGTGCGACGGCGGTCAGAACCTGCGCGTTGGCCGGATTGATGGTCTCGAACCGGCCGCCCTTCGCCGCATCGCGGAACTTTCCGTCGATATAGACGCCGTTGCGGAACTTCAGGCTCTGGGCGCGGCTGCGCCAGTCGATCGTCGTGGTCATGAGCTGCCTTTCTGATCTTTGGGGGCGGCGGATACCGGCAGGTCCATGACCATGTCGCCGATCTTCTCGCCGCAGAAGTGGATGAAGCGCCGCACCGTCAGCGCCGGGCTGGCACCCCCCATGGAGAGGATGCCCATGCGCATGGGGCGCAGGTTGCCGGTGAGCGGCACGAAGGAGAGCTTGCCGCCGTCCAGCGCATAGGTGGAGACGGGCCGGATATTGGCGATGGAATAGCCGAAGCGATTGGCGACCATGGCGCGCATCACCGACATGTCGCGCGTGCGCTCGACGATCTGCGGCGAAAGCCCCGCCTCGCGGAACAGCGAGAGGAAATAGGCCGAGCTGTGCGGCAGGTCGAGCAGGATCATCGGATGGGGCGCGAGATCCTCGATCGTCACGGCGCTGCGGCCGGCGAGCGGATGATCCTCGTGCAATACCGCATAGGGCGGCAGCACGGCCAGTTCATGGAAGGCGATGTCGGCGGGGATGTCGAGATCGTAGGACAGCGCGATATCGAAACGCGCCATGCGCAGCCCCTCCAGAATGCGCGCCTGATCGCGCTCGTACTGGAAGAAATCGACATCGGGATATTCGTCGGAAAAGGCGCGGCGCAGCGCCGGGATAACGGCCTGTGCGAAGGTGACGAGGCAGGCGACATGCAGCGGCCCGCGGATCTGCCCGGTCAGTTCGTTGGAGAGCGCATTGAGCTTGGCGGCCTCGCCGAGGATCTGACGCGCCTGGTCGACGAAGGTGTGGCCGGCCTGGGTCAGCGACAGGCCATGCGCGTGGCGGCGCACGAACAACGTGATGCCGAATTCCTTCTCGAGCTGCGAGATCGCCGCCGAGACGGAGGGGGCGGAAACGTTCACCCGCTCGGCCGCCTCGGTGACGGAGCCGTATTCCCCGACCGCGACGAGATATTCCAGTTGCCGGAGCGTGAAGCGCAACACCATGTCTGTTCCTCTGTTGAGGCCCCAATTAAGGAACAGATTTTTCCGCGCGGGAAGAGCGTGGCTCTCCGGGCTGTGGATGAGGTGGCGGGCGCCGGGGTTCTGGTCTCGCATCATCGCATGCTCGCCTCCTCCAGCGGCCGCGTTCAACACCCTCAGGAGGCCGCGGCTGCGGCCCCGGTTTTCGCGTCGCTGCGATGCTCGGCGATATAGCCGGCCAGATAATCCGCATCGTGCCAGCAGCCCCAGATGAAGGAGGAGGCGCGGCGCGACAGCCAGGGCAGACCGACGAAGAACAGGCCCGGCACTTTCGACACACCGCGCTCATGCACCGGCCGGCCCTTTTCATCGAGCGCGTCGAGCTTCAGCCAGCTGTAATCGACCGCGTAACCCGTCGCCCAGATAATGGAGGTGATACCGGCTTCCTTGAGGTTCAGGGCAAGGATCGGATCGGTCACGCAGGCCGGATCCGGCTCTTTGTGGCGGGCTTCCGGCTCTTCTGGCAGGTCGAGATTGTTTTCCGCGGCATAGGCATCGGCGCGGTCGAGCAGCGACAGCTGGTTGGCGTCGCCGCGGGCGATGTTGTCGGCAAGATCGGGGGCGATCTGCAGCACGCCGTCCTTGAAGCTCTCGGCACGGCCGAGCAGGGTCATGCCGCGATTGCCGAGGCGGCGGAAATCGACGGTGTTGCCGCCATAGGCGCCGCTGACGGCGATGGTGACGTGTTCGGTGTTCGGCGCCGGCACCTTGAGGTCCCAGATGCCGAGCACGCCGAGCCACCAGCAGAAATCCTTGCCGCGATAGCGGCGCGGCGGGCGGTCATGCGGGCCGATGGAGAGATAGACGCGCTTTCCGGCGCGCAGAAGTTCGTCGGCGATCTGTGTGCCGGAGGAGCCTGCGCCGACCACCAGCACCGCACCCTCCGGCATCTGGCGGGGATTGCGGTAGGTGTTGGAATGGATCTGGGTGAGGCCCTCTTCCGCGGGAACCAGCGCCGGCATGATCGGCCGCTGGAAGGCGCCGGTGGCGGAGACGACGTTCTTCGCCTCGATGACGCCTTCGGAGGTCTCGACGCGGAAGCCGTCGCCCGCGCGGGAGACGCTCTTCACCTCGACGCCGGTGCGGATCGGGGCGTTGATCACTTCGGCGTAAGCGACGAAATAGTCGGCGACCTGTTCCTTCGGCGCGAAGGCCTCGTCTTCCAGGCCGGGAAAGGTCATGCCGGGGAAACGGTCGTGCCAGGCGGGGCCGTTGGCCACCAGACTATCCCAGCGGGCGGTGCGCCAGCTTTCGGCGATGCGGTTCTTTTCGAGCACCAGATGGGGCACGCCGCGCTTGCCGAGATGTTCGCTCATGGCGACGCCGGCCTGGCCGGCGCCGATGACGAGCGTATCCACTTTTTCCACTGACATGCCGGCTTCCCCTTGCTTTCCGGTGCAGCGGCCCTTGCGGCCGCGACATGCGAAAGGTGTAGAGGAAGCCTGTTTTGCCCGACATAAGAGTTTGGTTCAGCGCTGATTAGGTGGCCGCTAAGCCGGCGCGCCGCTGCCGCCCGAAACCCGGTCGGACGTTCGTATCTCTTCAACGCGAAAATATGGAATTCGCGCCAAAACGCTGCGCTACCGGATGATGTTGCCACTTGTTTGACGCAGGTCAACGACCGCCTGGCGTGAACTCTCCAATGCTCCCGCAACGATCTGCGGGAATGCCCTGGAATGAAACTTGTCCGCCTAATCCTTCTGCTTTGCGCCAGCCTGTGGCTTGTGGCATCCGCTCGCGCTGCCACGGTGCTGCAAGAGTATCTGCCCACTGAGGTCGCCTCCGATCTTGTGCCGGGTGCGGAAAGTTTTGGCGCCGTTCGCGACGATATCGCGGTGGCGCCGGTGTTGAAGGCCGGCAAGACGGTCGCCTGGGTCTTCATCACCTCGGATTTCGTCGGCACGACCGGCTATTCCGGCAAGCCGATCCATACGCTCGTGGCGGTGGGAACGGATGCGAAGATCATCGGCGTGCGGCTCGTCAAGCATTCCGAGCCTATCGTGCTCATCGGTATTCCCGAGGCGAAAGTGAAGGCGCTGGTGGCCGGTTATGCCGGGCTTGACCTCGTTGCGGAGGCGAAGTCCGGCGGCACGGCGCATGAGGTGGATATCATCTCCGGGGCGACCGTAACGGTGATGGTGATCGACGATTCGATCGTCCGTTCGGGCCTGAAGGTCGCGCGGGCGCTGGGTCTTGGCGGTCTTGCGCCCGAAGCGGACAAGGCCGGTCCGCGTTTCGAGATCGATCCTGCGGCGGCCGCGCCAACCGATTGGACCGAGGCCGAGGGCGACGGGACGCTGCGCCGGCTCTCGCTCGACGTGGCGCAGGTCAATGGTGCTTTCGCCGCGCATCCCGACGAGCGGGCGCGCGAGCGGGCGATCGTCGAACCGCCGCAAACGACCTTCATCGACATGCAGGCGGCACTGGTCTCCGTTCCGGCAATCGGTGGTGCGCTGCTCGGCCCGGCCGAAGAGGCCAATCTCAAGGCGTGGCTGAAAGACGGTGAGAACGCCATCGCCGTGATGGCGCGGGGCCTCTATTCCTTCAAGGGCTCGGGTTATGTGCGCGGTGGCATCTTCGACCGCATCGTGCTGATCCAGGATGATGTCTCCGTGCGCTTCCGCGACCGCGATCATCGCCGTCTTGGCGGCATCGCGCTTGCCGGTGCGCCAGAGTTCACCGAGATGGACCTGTTCCGCATTCCTGCGGATCTCGGTTTCGATCCGGCCAAACCCTTCCGCATCCAGCTTCTGGCGCAGCGCGAGGTCGGGCCGATCGAAAAGGTCTTCCATACCTTCGATCTCGGCTATCAGCTGCCGCAGAAATATCTCCGCGCCGTGGCGCCGCCGGTGAAGGAGGCTGTCGCCGTCGCCGATCGTGGCGAGGGGGCCGCGCAGGCCGATCTCTGGAAACGCATCTGGCAGGATTCCAAGCTGAAGATCGTCGTGCTCGGCGCCATGCTCGTGGTGCTGACCGGGGTCTTCTTCTTCCAGAGCTATGCGGTGAAGAACGCCAAGGGGTTCTACATCTTCCGCATCGCCTTTCTGACGGTGACGCTGGTCTTCCTGGGCTGGTATGCCAATGCGCAGCTTTCGGTCGTCAACCTGATGGCGCTGTTCGGCAGCCTGGTGGCCGGCTTCAGCTGGCAGGCGTTCCTGCTCGATCCCTTGACCTTCATCCTGTGGTTTGCCGTCGCCGCCGCACTGCTGTTCTGGGGACGCGGGGCCTATTGCGGCTGGCTCTGCCCGTTTGGTGCACTGCAGGAACTGACCAACCAGATCGCTCGCAAGCTGCGCATCCCGCAATGGACTTTGCCCTGGGGTCTGCATGAACGGCTCTGGCCGGTCAAATACATGATCTTCCTCGGCCTTTTCGGCGTGTCGCTGATGAGCGTCGAGCAGGCCGAGCACCTGGCCGAGATCGAGCCGTTCAAGACGGCGATCATCCTGAAGTTCATCCGCGCCTGGCCGTTCGTGGCCTATGCGGTGGCGCTTCTGGTCGCCGGGCTCTTCGTCGAGCGTTTCTACTGCCGCTACCTCTGCCCGCTCGGCGCCGCACTCGCCATACCCGCGCGCATGCGCATGTTCGACTGGCTCAAGCGCTATCACGAATGCGGAAGTCCCTGCCAGACCTGCGCGATCCAATGTCCGGTGCAGGCGATCCACAAGACCGGCGAGATCAATCCGAACGAGTGCATCAACTGTCTGCACTGCCAGGTGCTCTACCAGTCCGAAACGGTATGCCCCGTCGTGATCAAGAAGATGAAGTCGCGGGCCAAGCTTGCGGCAAGCCCGGGCGGTGCGCCGATCCATCAACCCGCAGCAAAAGTTAACTGAAGAAGGAGTCGATAATGGAATCGAAGGAAAACAAGGGGCTGAGCCGCCGCGCGCTCTTCAGCGCCACGGCAGGGACAGCCGTTCTTGCCGGCACGATGGGGCCGGCTGCCCTTGGTCTGGGCGCTGCGGGTCTCGCCACCCCGGCCCGTGCCGCCGCCGCCGGAGCGGACGGTTCCGTCGCACCCGGCAAGCTGGACGATTACTATGGCTTCTGGTCCTCGGGGCAGTCGGGCGAAATGCGCATTCTCGGCATCCCCTCGATGCGCGAGCTGATGCGGGTGCCGGTGTTCAATCGTTGCTCGGCCACCGGCTGGGGCCAGACGAATGAATCGATCCGCATCCACCAGCGCACGATGACGGAGAAGACCAGGAAGCAGCTCGCGGCGAACGGCAAGCACATCCACGACAATGGCGACCTGCACCACGTCCACATGTCCTTCACCGAGGGCAAGTATGACGGCCGCTATCTCTTCATGAACGACAAGGCCAACACCCGCGTGGCGCGCGTGCGCTGCGACGTGATGAAGACCGACGCCATTCTTGAAATCCCGAACGCCAAGGGCATCCACGGCCTGCGACCGCAGAAATGGCCGCGCTCGAACTACGTCTTCTGCAATGGCGAGGACGAGGCGCCCTTGGTCAATGACGGCTCGACCATGACCGACGTCTCGACCTATGTGAACATCTTCACCGCCGTCGATGCCGACAAGTGGGAGGTTGCCTGGCAGGTGAAGGTTTCCGGCAACCTCGACAATTGCGATGCCGACTACGAGGGCAAGTGGGCCTTTTCGACCTGCTACAACTCGGAAATGGGCATGTCGCTGGAAGAGATGACCAAGTCCGAGATGGACCATGTCGTCGTCTTCAATCTCGTTGAAATCGAGAAAGCGATTGCCGCCGGTCAGTATGAAGAGATCAACGGCGTGAAGGTCGTGGACGGCCGTAAGGACGCCAAGTCACTCTTCACCCGTTACATTCCGATTGCCAACAACCCGCACGGCTGCAACATGGCGCCGGACAGGAAGCATCTGTGCGTGGCCGGCAAGCTCTCGCCGACCGTTACGGTGCTCGACGTCACCAAGTTCGACGCGATCTTCTACGACAATGCCGAACCGCGCAGCGCCGTGGTGGCAGAACCGGAACTCGGCCTCGGGCCGCTGCACACCGCCTTCGACGGTCGCGGTAACGCCTATACCTCGCTCTTCCTCGACAGCCAGGTGGTGAAATGGAACATCGACGAGGCCATCCGCGCCTATGCCGGTGAAAAGATCAATCCGATCAAGGACAAGCTTGATGTCCAGTATCAGCCCGGCCACCTGAAGACGGTGATGGGCGAGACGCTGGATGCCACCAACGACTGGCTGGTGTGCCTGTGCAAGTTCTCCAAGGACCGCTTCCTGAATGTCGGTCCGCTGAAGCCGGAGAACGACCAACTGATCGACATTTCCGGCGACAAGATGGTGCTGGTGCATGACGGCCCGAACTTTGCCGAGCCGCACGACGCGATCGCCGTTGCCCCGTCGATCCTGCCGAACATCAAGTCGGTGTGGGACCGCAAGGACCAGCTCTGGGCCGAAACGCGCAAGCAGGCCGAGGCCGACGGCGTCAATATCGACGAATGGACCGATGCCGTCATCCGCGACGGCAACAAGGTGCGCGTCTATATGACTTCGGTCGCACCGAGCTTCAGCCAGGAAAGCTTCACCGTGAAGGAGGGCGACGAGGTCACCGTCATCGTCACCAATCTCGATGAGATCGACGACCTGACGCACGGCTTCACCATGGGCAACCACGGCGTCGCCATGGAGGTCGGCCCGCAGATGACGAGTTCCGTCACCTTCGTCGCCGCCAATGCGGGTGTCTATTGGTACTATTGCCAGTGGTTCTGCCATGCCCTGCACATGGAAATGCGCGGGCGCATGTTCGTGGAACCGAAGGGCGCCTGAAAAATGCGGCTGTCCGTTTTCCTGATCGGCCTTCTTCTCGCTTCGCCCCTTGCGGCGGCGGAGCGTGCCGTCGCGCCGGGCACGGGCAGCCTCGCAGCCGCCATCGCCAGGGCTGCACCCGGCGATGTGCTTGTTCTTGCCGACGGGGTCTATGCCGGCCCCGTCGTCATCGACCGATCGCTCACCATCTCGGGTCCCCGCAGTGCGGTGGTGGACGGGCGGGGGCGGGGCAGCGTGATGACGATTTCCGCTGCCGACGTGACCCTGACGGGTTTCACCGTCACCGGTTCGGGCCGCGTGAACCAGGATCTCGATGCCGGGGTGAAGATCCTGGAGGGCGCCGACCGGGCACGCGTTGAAAAGCTGCTCGTCACCGGAAACATGCATGGCATCGACGTGCATGGCGGCCATGACGCCGCCATCAGCGCAAACGAGATCATCGGGACCGACAGCCCGCGCATGAACGAGCGCGGCAATGGCATCTATGTCTGGAACAGCCCCGGCACGCTCCTGGAGAACAACGTCATCCGCTATGGCCGTGACGGCATCTTCTCCAATGCGAGCGCTGACAGCATCTACCGTGGCAATGTCATGCGCGACCTGCGTTTTGCCGTGCATTTCATGTACACCCGCAACACTGAGGTTTCCGGCAATATCTCGATTGGCAACCATCTCGGCTTCGCCATCATGTTCTCCAACAAGGCGAAGATTCTCAACAATCTGAGCCTCGGCGACCGCGAGCACGGGCTGATGCTCAACTATGCCAACAATGCCGACGTCACCGGCAATCTGGTGCGCGGCGGCACGAAGAAATGCCTGTTCATCTACAATGCCCACAAGAACCTGATCTGGAACAACCGCTTCGAGGGCTGCGGCATCGGCATCCATTTCACCGCCGGCTCCGAGAAGAACGTGCTGACCGGCAATGCCTTCATCGCCAACCGCGAGCAGGTGAAATATGTCGGCACGCGCAACATGGAATGGAGCCATGAGGGCAGGGGCAATTTCTGGTCCGACCACCCGGCCTTCGACCTCAACGGCGACGGCATCGCCGACAGCTTCTACCGCCCCAACGATCTGATGGACCAGATCCTCTGGTCGCAGCCGGCCGCAAGCCTGCTCATCGGTTCGCCCGCCGTGCAGCTCGTGCGCTGGAGCCAGCGGGACTTTCCCGCGACGCTGCCCGGCGGCGTGCGCGACAGCGCGCCGCTAATGCGGCCTCTCACCATATCCGTCCCGCCCGAAATCCTCGGCTTTGAGGCCGAAGCCGCTGGTCGCTGGGCCGAAGGAAATTATGATGACACCGACCCTGACAATCTCTCGGCTCACTAAGCGCTTCGGCGAGGTGGAGGCGCTGAAGGCCGTTTCGCTGACGTTGGAAGCGGGGCGGCGTGCGGCGCTGCTTGGCCACAACGGCGCGGGCAAATCGACCTTGATGAAGATCGTCCTCGGCCTCATCCCCTATGACGGCGGTGACGTCACGGTTTGCGGCATGGCGCCCGGTTCGCCGGCGGCGCGCGCGCAAGCTGCCTATCTGCCCGAGAACGTCGCTTTCCACCCCGCTTTGACCGGAGAGGAGCAGCTGCGCCACTATCTTGCGCTGCGCGGCGAAAACCCGAAGCAGGCCATGGCGCTTCTTGCCCGCGTCGGGCTGGAGAAGGCGGCGCACCGACGGATCGGCACCTATTCCAAGGGCATGCGCCAGCGTGTCGGCCTCGCGCAGACGCTGATCGGCCGTCCGCGTCTCCTCGTGCTGGACGAGCCGACCTCCGGCCTTGATCCGGTGTCGCGGCGCGATTTCTACGATCTTCTCGATGACCTCGCCGCCGAGGGAACCGCGATCCTGCTGTCCTCCCACGTACTGACCGAGGTGGAGGCGCGCACCGACCGCATCCTCATTCTCTCGGGGGGCGAACTTGTCGCGGAGGGCACGCTCGCCGATCTGCGGGCCCGCGCGGCACTGCCTGTCTCGCTTCTCGTGCGTCCTGCTTCCGGCCATGCGCCGTCGCTGACGGCGGCTTTTCCGGAAGCGGTCGCGAGCGGGGATGGGCTTCTGCACCTATCCTGCGCGCAGGCGCAAAAGCTGCCGCTCCTGGCCCGTATATCCGCGCTTGGGGGCGACGTCGCCGATCTCGATGTGATCCCGCCGAGCCTTGAAGATATCTACAGCCATTTCAGCCGGAGGGACGGGCAATGAACCGCATCCTCGCCACCGCGGTCTCGGAATTCCGCATCGCCTTCCGCAATCGCTGGGTCTCCATCGCAACAGGCATGATGGTGCTGTTTGCGCTGGTGCTCGCCGCCGCCGGTGCCGCGCCGACGGGGGATGTCGGCGTGGACCGGCTCTCGGTAACGGTCGCCTCGCTCACCTCGCTCGCCGTTTATCTCGTGCCGCGTCTGGCGCTCCTGATGAGCTTTGATGCGGTGGCGGGGGAGGTGGAGCGCGGCACGCTGCCGCTGCTGCTCACCTATCCTGTCTCGCGCCTGCAGATCCTCCTCGGCAAGCTGCTCGCCCATCTCGTGATCCTTGCCCTCGCGGTGACACTCGGTTACGGTGCGGCGGCGCTGGTCGCCGTCTGGTCCGATGCCGAGGCCATCAGAGGGCTTGGCTCGCTGTGGCGGCTGATCTGGTCGTCGGTCCTGCTCGGGGCCACCTTCCTCGGTGCGGGGTATGCCCTCTCGGCTTTGGCGCGTCGGCCCTCCGGAGCCGCCGGTTTTGCCATTGCGCTCTGGCTCGTAGCGGTGGTGCTCTACGATCTCGCCCTGCTTGCGTTGATCGTCTCGGATGGCGGCGGCGCTTTCACCACGCAGGCGCTACCGGTTGCGCTGCTCGCCAATCCCGCCGATGCCTTCCGCGTCTTCAATCTCTCGGCGGCGCAAGCCGTTGCCGCGGCCGGCGGCATTGGCGGCGCCGCGGGCGCCATTCCGCTCTGGCAATCGGCCGCCTCGCTCCTCGTCTGGCCGCTTGCCGCCATCGCGCTTGCCGTGACGGCTTTCCGCAGGGTGACGCCATGAGGATTTCGCTTCGTTCGGCCCTGTTCGTCGCGGCCCTCGCATTGCTTTCCGCCTGCAAGGACGAGGTGGCCCAAAGCACAACGCCGCAGGATATGACGCCCGAGACCCTCGGTCACTATTGCCAGATGAACCTCCTGGAACATCCCGGCCCCAAGGCGCAGATATTCCTTGAGGGCAATGCCGCGCCGCTGTTCTTCAGCCAGGTGCGCGACGCTATCGCCTATATGCGCGGCCCCGAGCAGGTCGCGCCGATCCTCGCCGTCTATGTCAACGACATGGGCAAAGCAGGTGCGACCTGGGACCGGCCCGGCGATGGCAATTGGATCGTAGCCGACAAGGCTTTCTATGTCCTCGGCTCGGCGCGTGCGGGTGGCATGGGCGCGCCTGAGGCAGTGCCGTTTTCCAGCCGGGAGCGTGCCGAGGACTTTGTTCGCGCCGAGGGCGGCCGCGTGCTGACGCTCGCCGACATCACCAATGACATGGTTCTCGCGCCGGTC
>CBFGOD010000126.1:0-10709 GCA_965650295.1 uncultured Shinella sp.
CCAAGGCGCGCGGCGCACCGATCGTCGCCCTCGAATCGACGATCATCACCCATGGCATGCCCTATCCGGGCAATCTCGAGATGGCGCGCAGCGTGGAGCGCATCATTCGCGAACAGGGCGCCGTGCCGGCGACCATCGCGGTCATCGACGGCGTGCTGCATATCGGCCTAGACGAGGCAAAGCTGGAAGCGCTGGCCCAGACCCAGGGTGCCATGAAGCTGTCGCGCGCCGATCTTGCCTTCGCGATCGCCGAGCGCCGCACGGGCGCCACCACCGTCGCCGCCACGATGATCGGTGCGGCCCGCGCCGGCATCAAGGTTTTTGCCACCGGCGGCATCGGCGGCGTGCACCGTAAGGCCGAGGAGACCTTCGATATCTCCGCCGACCTCGACGAACTCTCGCGCACCGGCGTCATCGTCGTCTGCGCCGGCGCCAAGGCGATCCTCGATATCCCGAAGACGCTGGAAGTGCTGGAAACCCGCGGCGTGCCCGTCGTGACCTATGACAGCCCCGTCTTCCCAGCCTTCTGGTCGCGCGATTCAGGCCTGAAGAGCCCGCTGACACTGAACAGCCCGGCGGCGATCGCCAACTTCCAGACAGTGCGCGACCAGCTCGGCGTCGATGGCGGCATGCTGATCGCCAATCCCGTGCCGGAGGCCGATGAGATTCCGCGCGAGGAAATGGAGATCTACATCGCCCGCGCCCTCGACAATGCCGAACGCGACGAGATCGCCGGCAAGTCGGTGACGCCTTACCTGCTCGACAACCTGTTCCACCTGACGGACGGCCGGAGCCTCAAGACGAACATCGCGCTCGTCGAAAACAATGCCCGGCTCGCAGCGGAAATCGCTGTAGCGCTGGTCGATTGAAATAATGAAATGGCCGGCGAAAGCCGACCATTTCATCTCAGAATGCAGAAAAGCCCCTCAGCACCGTGTCAGCCTTTGTTGACGAAAACCGGTTGGGCGAGCAGAGCTGTCTGAAGCATATCGCTACGCAACTTGGCCTTGCTATGAGCAATCATGCCCGGGATCAAAAATGCATCCACAAGCCCCCAAATGCCCAAGCCCGCGAGCAGGACGATGCCAATGCCGATCGGCGAAGTGGCAAGCCCCAGAATGAACAGGATCAGCATCGCAACAGCCGAGCCGGTACGGCCGAGATAGAAGCGATGCCCACCAAGACCTCCGGTGAAGAACCAAAGAAGATAAGCGACACCGGTCGATTTTGCGTCATTTGTAACGCGTTGTTCGATCAGAATCTGTTGTTCCGTCGTAAGCCCCATTTAAACCCCCTCTTGTCGTAGGCGTGCAATATCTACCTACACTAGCAAACATCGGCTTATAGAAGCTTTTATTAGCGTCGAAAAGACAAGAAAAACACCATTTAAACGGGAATCTGCTTCATCTCGAAAATGAAGACGCGTTTTGCCCCTTACGCATCCAGCATCTCCCGCACCGCTTCGGCCAGTTGCTTCAGCGAAAACGGCTTCGGCAGGAAACCAAACTTCGCGTCGGCGGGCAGGTTGCGGGCGAAGGCGTCTTCGGCATAGCCGGAGACGAAGATGAACTTCATGTCGGGATAGGATTTGCGCAGCTCGCGCAGCAGCGACGGGCCGTCCATTTCGGGCATGACGACGTCGGAGACGACGATATCGACGGCGCCGTTCAGCTCTTCCATGATATCCAGCGCCTCGACGCCGGAGCCGGCTTCGTGCACCGTGTAGCCGCGGGTTTCCAGCATGCGCTTGCCGCCGCGGCGTACCGCCTCCTCGTCCTCGACCAAGAGCACGACGGCCGAACCGCCGGTGAGGTCGCGCGGCTCCTTTTCCGGCGTCGCAATGGCTGCGACCGGCTGCTGAACGCTGGCATCGCCGGCGGCTGCGGCCTCGACCGGGACAACGTCCTCGATATGGCGCGGCATCAGGATGCGGAAGGTCGTGCCCTTACCGACTTCGGAATCAAGGTAGATGTAGCCGCCGGACTGCTTGACGATGCCGTAGACCATCGAAAGGCCCAGACCGGTGCCCTTGCCGACTTCCTTCGTCGTGAAGAAGGGTTCAAAAATCTTGTCGATGATCTCGGGCGGAATGCCGGTGCCCTGGTCGGCGACGTCGACCTCAACATAATCGCCCGCCGGCAGGTCGCGCAGGTTGCGGGCAGCCGCTTCCTCGGCCGGCACATTGCGGGTGCGGAAGGTGATCGTGCCGCCTTCGGGCATTGCGTCACGCGCATTGACGGCGAGGTTGATCAGCACCTGTTCGAACTGGCCGAGATCGGTCTTCACCGCCCAGAGATCGCGGCCGTATTCGACGTCGATCTTGACGTTGGTGCCCGTCATGCGGTCGACCAGCATGCGCAGGTCGCCGATGACATCCGTCATGTTCAGCACCGTCGGGCGCATCGTCTGCTTGCGCGAGAAGGCGAGCAACTGGCGCACCAGCACGGCGGCGCGGTTGGCGTTGCGCTTGATCTCCATGAGATCGGCGAAGCTTGCGTCCGCCGGACGGGCGGAGAGCAAGAGGTGATCGGACGACAGCAGGATCGCCGTCAGCACGTTGTTGAAATCGTGCGCGATGCCGCCGGCGAGCGTGCCGACCGCATTCATCTTCTGCGTCTGCGCCATCTGCGTCTCGAGCGCCTTCTGCTCGGTGATCTCCACGGCATAGACAATGGCTGCCTCTTCGGGCGCCTCGTCGCTCTGGTCAATGACGGCGTTTATGTAGAAGCGGAAATGGCGGCCATCATCGGCCGGATGCAGGGAATCGAGCGGCGCAATGTCGCCCTGACGGTCCTTGGCGGCCTCAAGCGCCGATTGCAGGCGCAGACGATCCGTCTCGTGCACGATGGTTTCGAGCTTGGCGCCCCGATCGATATCGTCGCGCGAGACGACACCGGAAAACAGCTTCAGGAACGGTGCATTGGTGCGCAGGATGCGGCCGCTGCCATCGACGGAGGCGATCGCCATCGGCGTGTTGTTGAAGAAGCGCGTGAAGCGCATGGAGGCGATCGACGCGGACTGATCGCTCTCGCCGCCCTCCTCGCGTGCCAAAACGATGGTGCGGCTTTCGCCGGGCGCACCGTCGCGCATCGAGGAAACGCGGTGCACGATGCGCACCGGCAGGCTCTGGCCGTTGGTCTTGCGAAGATCGAGATCCAGCGTCTCGGTCCGCTTGTGGCCGGGCTCGGCCTGAACGGACTGGATGAGCGCAAGCCCCTCGCCCGCCACCATATCGGCAATCGACAGCGAGCCCGGATGGAATTTCGCCAGATCGATGCCCAGCCATTCGGCGAGCGTCGCATTGAGATAGACGATCTCGCCCTTGCGGCCGGCCGAAAAGAAGCCGGCGGGCGCATGGTCGAGATAATCGATCGCGTTCTGCAATTCCTTGAAGAAGCGCTCCTGATCGTCCCGCTCGGACGTGATGTCGGAGATCTGCCAGATATAGAGCGGCTGCCTGGCCGTATCGCGGTTCGGCAGAACTCGTGCCTTCAGGCGATACCAATGCGCACCCGAGCCGCTGGATGAAGACGGATTGAGCGCCTTCTGGACCCGGAACTCCTCCGCGCCCTCCTTGCCCTCGTGCAAGCCGTTTGTCAGGCGATAGACGGCCTCGGTGGCGTCGCGGTTGCGCGACAGCAGCGTTTCGAGCGTCTGCACCTCCGCGGCACCGGCTGCGCCCGTCAACGCACCATAGGCGGCGTTGGCATAGACGATGCGGCCCTTGCGGTCCGTCACCACGGTGCCGTCGGGATGGGAATCGAGGAAGGCGCGCGCGAGATCGTCGGAGCCTGCGGCTTGCGGCATGATCTCGATGAAGCCGATCAGCGCCGAGACGACGAAGAAGATGCCGGCCATGGCGAGAACGCCGAGCACGCCAAGCACGAGTTCGTTGTCGAGCTGGTTCTTGAAAACGATGAAGGCGCCGGCCGATGCGGCCAATACCACAGCAAGCACGACGACGCGCAGCGCCACCGCCGGCCGCGTATTGCGGTCCACGATCGGCAGGTTGTCCTCGCCAGGCCGCTTCATCGTCATCATTCCCTCATTCGCAACGGTCCGGCGCAGCGCTTGCCGCCGGATCCGATGCCAGAATCATTTTTATCTGCACGAGGGAAGCGCAAAAAGCCATCAAGGGAAAGCAAGGGCGCGAATTCACAGGGAATATTCCCGGCCCAACCATCGCAATTTCGGCGTCTCGCGCTATTTTCGCGACAGTGGTGGGGCAAAAGGGCGCTGGACAAGCGGCAGCAAGCGCTTGTACGAGCCCGCAAAAAGCCGTCAAATGCAGCCCTCGAGCTGATCGATCCACCTGCCGACCCATCTGCCGACAAGGAGTGCGCGCGCCATGTTCCAGGAGATTCTCGCGGAGAACGGCACGAAATTCGTCATCGCCGCCATCGTGGTGCTGCTCGGCCTCCTCTGCCTCGCGCTCGTCCTGTGGATCATCCGAGGCCGCCCCTCCTCGCCCTTCATCCGCGGCGGCCGGAACCGCACGCCGCGTCTGGCCGTGCTGGATGCCGCCGCCATCGACACGCGCCGCCGTCTCGTGCTGGTGCGCCGCGACGAGGTGGAACATCTCATCATGATCGGCGGACCGACCGACATCGTCATCGAGACGCGCATTGCGACGGGCGCCGCGACCGAGCAACCGGTGGAAAAACAGACCCAGAAGGTCGAGCGCACGGAGCCGGCAGCGGTGCTGCAGGAAACGCCGGCGCGCGCGGCCGAAACCGCCGTCACCGCCCGTTCTGCGGCGTCCGCCACGGCGGGCAGTGCCGAGCGCCGCCCGGCAGCCGTTCCGGATGCCGTCTCCTCGATGAGCAAGGTGCTCTATGCGGGCGAAGACGACGCCGCCACCCGTGCCGCGCAGGTTCGCCCCGTCACGACACAGCAGCAGATCCCGGTGACCACCCAGCAGCGCACACCTGAACGGCGCGCCGAAGACGTGCTGGAACAGAGCCGCCAGCGTGTTCTGGCCACCCAACCCGCCGTTACGACCACCGCGCAAACGACAGCGGGGCAATCCGTCCAGCGGCCCGTGACGACCGCGGCCATCGCCAAGCCGGTGACGAATGTCGCCGACAATCCGGCGCTGGTCAGCGAATTCGAGAAAATCCTCGAAGCGGAAATGGCAAGCAATGCCGCCGCAGCGAGCGCCGCCCGCCCCGCCACACAGCCGGCCGCCGTCACCACTCAGGCAACGCCGACCGGCACGCAGGGCCAGCCCGTCGCCAAAAGCCGCGAGGAAACCGAAGCGGAAATGGCGCGCCTGCTGGGTGAGATCGCGGCAAACCGCAAAGGCTGATCCTTCGCACTTCATGAATCTGGAGAATTGCGCCCGCCTCGTTTCGGTGGGGACGTAAAGGCAGGACCCAAAAGGAAAAGCCGTTGGAAACGAAATGTCTCCAGCGGCTTTTCATTTGGTTCGGTGCGCCGCAGTCCGAGAACTGCCGGCACCGGATGCATCCGGTGTTCGATCTTCGTCAACGCAACCCGCGGACCTCCTCAGACCCGCTGATAACGCTTACTCGTCGCGATACACCTTTTCCCGACGCTCATGGCGCTCCTGCGCCTCGATCGACAGCGTTGCGATCGGGCGGGCGTCGAGACGCTTGAGGCCGATCGGTTCGCCGGTTTCCTCGCAATAGCCGTAGGTGCCTTCATCGAGACGCTGGAGCGCGGCGTCGATCTTGGAGATCAACTTGCGCTGGCGGTCGCGAGCCCGAAGCTCGATGGCACGGTCGGTTTCCGAGGATGCCCGGTCCGCGAGGTCCGGGTGGTTGGCGCTTTCTTCCGCCAGATGATCGAGGGTTTCGCGCGCTTCGCGAAGGATGTCGTTTTTCCAGGCGTTCAGCTTCGCACGGAAGTAAGCCCGCTGGCGTGCATTCATGAATTCTTCGCCCTCATCGAGGACGAAATTGCTAAGATCGATCTTCTCACTCAACGCGATTCTCCTGAAGAACATCTCAAGGCGCGCTGTATATCCCCACGGGTAGCGCGATTCAAGCCTGTCGGAACTTACCCACGGTTTTCGCGCACGCCTTTATTTTAGACCCTGCCAGACTAATATTTCATCAAGATTACAACGGGATGGCAAAACCGGCCCGCAGCAGCGCCCAAAAGACCGCCCATTCGCAAGGACGCTGGCTTCGCGATGGGCCTGAACGACCTGCCCTCAATTCAGGCACAGGGTGTTTGTTCCTAAACGGATGATGGGCCCATTTTCTTTTGCGAAACTGTCCGGGAAGCCGGATTCAGAATTATTTTAGCAAGTCGTGCTTCTATTCGCCGTGGGGCAGGAGCGCATTTTTGATGTTTCGCAATTTGAAGGCAACTCTCTCGATCGAGGCTGGCGATCCGGAGCTCGTACAGGCGCAGCTTGCTGCGTTCACCAAGCAGGTGCCGCTGCTCTACTTCATGTTGGTGACGAACACGGTCGCGCTGACCGTGACCCACTTCGAGACCGCGCCCGCGGCCCTGACGCTTTATATTCCCTCCCTGCTCTATGCCGTCAGCCTCTTCCGGCTGGTGCACTGGTGGTTCAGCCGCCACAGGCGCTATACGCACGAAGAGGCGACCGGCCGCCTGCGCTCGACCTATCGCCTCACCGCTCTCCTGGGCGCCGGTTTCTGCGCGTGGTCGCTCAGCCTCTTTCCCTATGGTGATGCCTACCAGCAGTCCCATGTCGCCTTCTACATGGCCAACACGGTCATCGGCTGCATCTTCTGCCTGATGCATCTGCGCGCGGCAGCGCTGGCGCTGACGGCGATCGTGCTCGGCCCCTTCACCATCTTCTTCGGCACGTCGGGCAATCCGGTCTTCACGGCGCTCGCGCTCAACGTCGCGCTCGTCACGGTCGCCATGGTGTTCATTCTCCTGACCTATTACCGGGATTTCCGTGCGCTCATTCAGTCGCAGAAGGAGCTCACCGCCCGCCAGGCCGAGACCCAGCGCCTCAGCGACGAAAACCATCGCCTCGCCAATCTCGACAGCCTGACCAACCTGCCGAACCGCCGCCAGTTCCGCGCCGAACTCGAAAAGCGCCTCGCTCTGGCCGAGCAGAACGGCACGGGCCTCGCGCTCGGCCTCATCGACCTCGACGGCTTCAAGCCGGTCAACGACACGTTCGGCCACAGCATCGGCGACAAACTCCTCGTGGAGGTCGGCGAACGGCTCACGGCGCTTGCGCGACAGAATATCTTCCCCGCCCGCCTCGGCGGTGACGAATTCGGCCTCATTTTCGAAGGCACCTCCAGTCCGGATCACCTGAGTGCCCTCGGCGAGGAAATCTGCGCGGCCTTGCAGGAACCCTATGTTCTGAGCGGCCAGGCGGCGCGGGTCTCCGGCTCGCTCGGCATTTCCATCCTCGGCGAGGCCGGCACCACGGCGGACCGGCTTTTCGACCGCGCGGATTTCGCTCTCTATCTCGCCAAGCAGAATTTTCGCGGCACGGCGGTCGTCTTTTCCGCCGAGCATGAGGCCGAAATCAGCGAACAGGGCCGTATCCAGCAGGCCTTGCGGGCGGCCGATTTCGAGCAGGAAATGTACCTCGCCTTCCAGCCGCTGGTGGATGCGGATACCAGCGGCATTTCCGCCTATGAGGCACTGGCCCGCTGGAAGAGCCCGACCATCGGCACGGTCCCGCCCGGCACCTTCATCCGCGCCGCCGAGCGCGCCGGCATCATCGGCAAGCTCACCGAAGTGCTGATGCGCAAGGCGCTGGAGGCGGCGAAGACCTGGCCCGACCACATCCGCCTCTCCGTCAATCTCTCGACGCGCGACGTCGTCTCCAACAAGACGGTCGACGCGCTGCTCGACATCATCGCCGAAAGCGGCATCGATCCAACCCGCCTCGATATCGAGGTGACGGAAACCGCCGTCATGCGCAATTTCGCGCTCGCCGCCGACAACATCCGCCGCTTTGCCGAACGCGGCATCGGCGTAGCACTCGATGATTTCGGCACGGGCCATTCCAGCCTCAGCTATGTGCACAGGCTGCCGCTCACCAAGATCAAGATCGACCGCAGCTTCATCGTCGATATCGCGACGAATGAACTGAGCCGCAGCATCGTCAAGACCATCGTCGATCTCTCGCGCAATGTCGGCTGTGTCTGTGTCGTGGAGGGCATGGAGACGGCCGAACAGGTGGCGGCGCTGCGCGCACTCGGCTGCCGCATGATGCAGGGCTACTACTTCGCCCGGCCGCAGAAGCTGGAGGATACGCTCGCCTATCAGGCCACGTCGGAGACGATCCTCAATCCGGTCCTGCGCAAAACCGGTTGATCTTTGCCGTCAGGAAAGACATGAAAGTCTGGACGCGGCGCGGATGTCCGGCCGCAGGCGATGGAGAACAGACGTGGCATCTTTCGGCGCGCCGGCCTTCCGGCTTTATCTCCTTCGCCACGCCCGCGCCGCCTGGGCCGAACCGGGCAAGACCGATTTCGACCGCACGCTCGACGACGACGGCTTTGCCGAGGCCGAGGTGATCGCCGAGGAAGCGGCCGACCAGGGCTACAAACCCGATCTCATTTTATCCTCCACAGCCGTGCGCTGCCGGCAGACCAGCGAACCGTTCCAGCGCACCGTCAGCGAGGAACTGTCCATCGACTATATCGATCAGCTCTATTCCGGCACCATCGACACCTATGCCGAACTCGCCTTCGCCGAGCGGCAGGAAACCTCCGTCATGGTCGTCGGCCACAATCCCATGATCGAGGAATTCCTCCACCGCCTCGTCGGCAAGGAGATCGCCGAAACCGCGGCCCCTTTCGGCTACCCCACCGCCGGCCTTGCGATCCTCGATTTCGACAAGCGTCCGACGGAAGAGGACTATACCGGCGCCTGCCTTGCCGGCTTCATGACGCCGCGCCCCGCGCGCTGAGAAGACGGCGGCCTCTTTTTTCGCCGGATTTCGGTTCCTATATCGCGATCGATGCTGGAAAGAGACCTTGCCCCCTAGCCTGACCACTCTCACCGATGAAGCCCTGCTCGCGCTCGACGCGCTGACCGGCCGCGCCGCCAATCTCGTCCATCCGTCGATCCGGCTTGGTGTGACGGGACTGTCGCGCGCCGGCAAGACGGTTTTCATCTCCTCGCTGGTGCACAACCTGCTGAACGGCGGCCGCCTGCCGCTGTTCGAGGCGGGCCGCTCCGGCCGCGTCTCGAAGATCCGGCTGGAGCCGCAGCCCGACGACGCCGTGCCGCGCTTCCAATATGAGGACCATATCCGCGCCCTCGTCGCCGATCGCCTCTGGCCCGACTCGACGCGCGCCATTTCGCAGCTGCGCATCACGCTCGACTATGAAAGCGCCTCCGGTTGGGGCCGGCTGTTCTCGCCGGGAAAACTCTCCATCGACATCGTCGATTATCCCGGCGAATGGCTGCTCGACCTGCCGCTGCTGGCGCAGGATTTCCGCACCTTCAGCGAAAATACCGTGACGCTCGCCGGGTCCGGCATCCGCGCCGAGCTTGCGCGCGACTGGCTGGCGCTGTCCGGCACGGTCGATCCCGCAGCCGATGCATCCGAAGCGACCGCGCGAGCGCTGGCGGAGAGTTTCACCGCCTATCTGAAGGCCTGCAAATCCGACGAGCGCTCGCTCTCCACTTTGCCGCCCGGCCGCTTCCTGATGCCCGGCGATCTCGATGGATCGCCGGCGCTTACCTTCGCGCCCTTGCCGAACCTCACGAGCGGCACCCCCGCCAAGGGCTCGCTGCAGGCGATGATGGAGCGGCGTTACGAGGCCTATAAGACCCATGTGGTACGGCCATTCTTCCGCGAGCACTTCGCCCGCCTCGACCGGCAGATCGTGCTGATCGACGCGCTGCAGGCGATCAATCGTGGCGCGGAAGCAGTGCATGATCTGGAGCGGGCGCTGGGCGACGTGCTCGATTGTTTTCGTTCCGGCACCAACAGCTTTCTATCCTCCTTCGTCACCCGCCGTATCGACCGCATCGTGATCGCCGCGACCAAGGCGGACCACCTGCACCACGAAAGCCACGCGCGGCTCGAAGCCGTCACGCGGCGGCTGGTCGAGCGCGCCATCGAACGCATCGGCATGAGCGGCGCGGGCATCGAAGTCATGGCGCTCGCCTCTGTGCGCGCCACCCGCGAGGCGACCGTCAAACACGATGGCGAGGACCTGCCCGTCATCGTCGGCGTGCCGATGAAGGGCGAGAAGATCAATGGCGAGATCTTCGACGGCGAAAGGAAAACCGCCATATTTCCCGGTGACTTGCCGGAAAATCCGGATTCACTTTTTGAAGCGCTTGAATCGCATTCTGAAGGCCTTCTCAATTTCGTGCGCTTCCGCCCGCCGCATATCGAGGAGACCGGCGGCGGCCTGAAACTGTCGGTGCCGCACATCCGGCTCGACCGAGCGCTGCAATATCTGATCGGAGACCGGCTGGCATGAACGACCGTCCGCGCAAGCCCGCAGCCTTCTCGCTGCCATCGGATACCACGGTGCCGCCGGTGCGCAGCGAGCCGCGCAAGCCGGCCGCCTTCGACAATGCCGTGACCCTGACGCCGGATGCCGACGATCCCTTCATTACGACGACGACGGACCTGCCGGATCTCGTCCCGCCGGTCGCCACGCCTCGCCCGCGCCGCCTCACCTTCGGCCGCATCGCCATCGGCGCGCTCGGCCTCCTCCTCTCGCTCGCCGTCGGCCTCGGCTCCGTGGCCCTGGCGATGTCGTTCGGCATCG
>CBFGOD010000127.1:0-10660 GCA_965650295.1 uncultured Shinella sp.
GAGGCCGTTGATCATGGTCGTGTGGCTGTCCGTGCCGACACAGGTATCCGGGTAGGCGATGATCTCGCCGTCTTCTTCCTTGGTCCATACGGTCTGGCCCAGATATTCCAGATTGACCTGGTGACAGATACCCGTGCCCGGAGGAACGACGCGGAAATTCTGGAAGGCCTGCTGGCCCCACTTGAGGAAGCGGTAGCGCTCGCCGTTGCGCTGGTATTCCAGCTCGACATTGCGGGCAAAGGCGGTCGGCGTGCCGAATTCGTCGACGATGACCGAGTGGTCGATGACGAGATCGACGGGAACGAGCGGGTTGATCTTTTCCGGATCACCGCCGAGCGAAACCATCGCGTCGCGCATGGCCGCGAGGTCGACGACGGCGGGAACGCCGGTGAAGTCCTGCATCAAGACGCGCGCCGGGCGATAGGCGATCTCGTTTTCGACGGTGCCCTTGTTCGAAAGCCAGTCGACGACGGACAGGATCTGCTCCTTGGTGACCGAGCGGCCGTCTTCGAAGCGCAGCAGGTTCTCAAGAAGCACCTTCATCGAGTAGGGCAGCTTCGAGACGCCGGCGAGGCCGTTCGCTTCGGCCTTGGGCAGGCTGTAATATACGTAATCGGTGCCGTTGACCGTAAGGGTCGAACGACAATTGAAACTGTCTAGGGATTTGGACACTTTATACCCCGTCTCGTCTGGCGCCAGAAAGCTGACGTACGAACGCCCGTGCGCGTTTAGCGCGAATGGGATGCGGGTGCGGTCATTTCCGCTGTCCGTACGCGGAATTCATTCCGGTTCGGCGCTTGGATGAAATTCACGCCGACCGCTGGCGTGTTGCGGGGGTTATAGATAATTTCTAAGAAACGTTCCAGAGCGCCTGAGGGTAAATCGGGACAATTTTTTTGCGTTGCGACCAAGGTCGTAAAGGGAAAGTGAACAGTCATGCGGCTCGTCGCCGAAGGGTTGAGCGCCAGGCGCGGCGAAGACCTGATTTTCCAGGACATTTCCTTCGAAATCGCCAGCGGCGAGGCGCTGGTCGTCAAGGGCGCCAACGGCTCCGGCAAGTCCACCCTGCTGCGCGTTCTGGCCGGCCTCCTGCCGGCCGAGAAGGGTTCCGCAAAGCTCCTTGCTGCAGCGCAACCGGTGGAGCGCCTGAGCGAGGCCGCACACTACCTTGGCCATCGCAACGCGATGAAGCGCGAACTGAGCGTCGAAGAGAATCTCGCCTTCTGGAAAGCCTTTCTGGGCGATTTTTCCGGCGGCACCGGCGTGTCCGTTGATGAGGCCGCCGAATCAGTCGGCCTCGGCGGCATCGTGCATCTTCCCTTCGGCTATCTCTCCGCCGGCCAGCAGCGCCGCATGGCCATGGCCAAGCTCCTCGTCGCCTGGCGCCCGGTGTGGATCCTCGACGAGCCGACCGCGGCGCTGGATGCCGCCGCCGAAGCGATGTTCGCCGGCCTCGTCACCGCGCACCTCGCGCGCGGCGGTATCGCCATTGCCGCGACGCATCAGCCGCTGGGGTTGGAAGGGGTGAAGGAATTGCGGATGACGGGGTTTGCCGGGGTGATGGAGGATGTGTGGTGATGGGCGTGGCCATGGAGATTGCCCATGAAGACCCTCTCTGCCTGCCGGCATCTCCCCCACAAGGGGGGAGAAAGGCTAGCAGCCAGCTCTTCGCGAGAGATTTTCTGACGAGAGTGCCGCACGGTAAGCCCCTCCCCCTTGTGGGGAGGGGTTGGGGAGGGGTTTTCGCGAACAATCACCCAAGCCTTGTGGGGGAGATGCCCGGCAGGGCAGAGGGGGGTAAGCCCCACCCGCTTCGCACGGAGGCCTACACATGATCGCCCTCCTCGCCCGCGACCTCAAACTCTCCGTCCGCGCCGGCGGTGGCGCCTTGATCGGCGTCTTGTTCTTCATGACCGTCGTCGCCGTCATCCCCTTCGGCGTCGGTCCTGACCTCAACCTACTCGCGCGCATCGGCCCCGCGATCCTGTGGATCGGCGCGCTGCTCGCCTCGCTGCTCGGCCTCGACCGGCTGTTCCAGGCCGAGCGCGAGGATGGTTCGCTGGATCTGCTTCTCATGCAGGACACACCGCTGGTGCTGACGGTCTTCGTCAAATGCGTCGCGCACTGGATCGCGACCGGCCTGCCGCTGGTCATCGCCTCGCCGCTGCTCGGCCTCTTCATGAATATGGACGAGGTGGCGATCGGCGCGACGACGCTGACGCTTCTGGCCGGCACGCCGGCCATCACCTTCATCGGCGCTGCCGGAGCCGGCATTGCCGTGGCGCTGCCGCGCGGCGGGCTGCTCGTCTCGATCCTCGTTCTGCCGCTCGCCATTCCCGTGCTGATCTTCGGCGTCAGCGCCGTCTATGCGGCGATCCAGGAACCCGCACCCTTCCTGCCGCCGTTCCTCATTCTCATCGCGCTCAACCTGTTCTTCGCCGTCATCGGCCCGGTCGCGGCGGCAGCCGCCCTCAGACTTTCAAGCGATTGACGGCAATGTGATTGCGGCAGATCAATTGAAGATGGCGGCGTGACACGTTAAAGAACCATCCGACACGTTGAAGAGTTGACATGAGCGAACCGAGCCTTGCCATCCGCAAATTCAGCGACCTCGCCAACCCGACGCGGTTTCTGGCGCTGGTCGCCACCGTCTGGCCCTGGCTTGCCGGGTTGACGCTCTGTCTGTTCGCGGTCGGGCTCACTCTTTCCTTCACGACGACGGGCGATTACCAGCAGGGCGAGACGGTGCGCATCATGTATGTGCATGTGCCGGCCGCCTGGCTCTCGATGATGTGCTATACGGTCATGGCGCTCTCGGCGCTCGGCACGCTCGTCTGGCGCCATCCGCTCGCCGATGTCTCGGCCAAGGCCGCAGCGCCCATCGGCGCCGCATTCACGCTCGTCGCGCTCATCACCGGTTCGCTGTGGGGCAAGCCGATGTGGGGCACCTGGTGGGTGTGGGATGCGCGACTGACCTCCGTCTTCGTGCTGTTCCTGATGTATCTCGGCCTGATCGCACTCAACCGCGCCATGGACGACCCGACGCGCGCCGCCAAGGTCAGCGCCGTGCTCATCCTCGTCGGCTTCGTCAACATTCCCATCATCAAGTTTTCCGTCGAATGGTGGAACACGCTGCACCAGCCGGCAAGCGTGGTGCGCATGGGCGGCCCGACCATCGATCCGGAATTCCTGTGGCCGCTACTGGTAATGGCGATCGCCTTCTCCATGCTGTTCTTCACGCTGCATATCCTGGCGATGCGCAACGAAATCCTGCGCCGCCGCATTGCCGTGCTGCGCCGCCATGCCGCCCGCTCGGCCGGAGACGCCGCATGAGCCACGCCTTCTACGTCACCCTCTCCTACATCGCCGCCTTCGCCGTCACCTTCGGCCTCATCGGCTGGGTCTTCATCGACCATCGCGGCCGCCATCGCGAGCTGGAGCGCCTGGAAGCCGCGGGCATCCGCCGCCGTTCGGCGCGCGCAGAGGAAACCCGATGAGCGAGACGCAAGGCAATGCCGAAGATGCGGGCACGCGCACGCGCCTCATCCTCGCGGCGCTACCGCTGGCAATCTTCCTGGGCCTCGCACTGATCTTCTGGACGCAACTCAATTCGGGCCGCGATATCTCGGAAATCCCCTCCGCGCTGATCGGCACCAAGGCGCCCTTCCGCGACCTCGATCCGCTGGCCGGTGCTATCAGGGATGGCGTGCCCGTTCCGGCGCTGAGCAAGGAGACCGGCAAGGGCAAGCTGACGCTCGTCAACTTCTGGGCCTCCTGGTGCGTGCCCTGCCGGCAGGAGCATCCTGTGATCCTCGAGCTTTCGAAGGATCCGCGCCTCACCGTCGTCGGCGTGAACTACAAGGACGGCAGCGAGAATGCGCTGCGCTTCCTCGGCGAGCTCGGCAACCCCTTCTCCGCCATCGGCCTCGATCCTGTGGGAAAAATGGCGATCGACTGGGGTGTCTACGGTATCCCGGAAAGCTACCTCGTCGGCCCGGACGGAACGATCCTCTACAAGCGTGTCGGGCCGTTCGACGACAAGAGCCTCAAGAACGGGCTCTATCCGGCCATCGAAAAGGCGCTGGGAACGCCGGCGAAGACGGGCTGATCCCGCCGGTTACGGCAAGGTCTTCGGTGTCACGAAGGCGACAAGCCGCCCGGCGCCGGGCGCGACGTCGGCCCAGCGCTCCCCATCGAAGCGGATCACCGCCAGCCCCGCGGTCGGATATTTCGTCCTGAGACGCGCAACCGTATCCGCATCCCCTTCGGGCGCCAGCCGCGCCGCCAGATCCTCGAAGCCCGGATTGTGACCGATAACGAGCAACGTTCCGCTCTCCTGCGGCGCGGCGTGGATGGTGGCGAGGATCGCGGCCGGCTCCGCCTCATAGATCGAGGTGACGGTCTGCGACGGACAGGCCTTGCCAAGCGTGGGTGCGACCAGCGCCCAGGTTTCCTGCGTGCGCCGTGCCGACGAGACCAGCGCGAAATCCGGCTCGAGGCCCACCTCGGCCATATAGGCGCCCATGCGCGGCGCATCGCGGCGGCCACGCTCGGCAAGCGGCCGGTCGTGATCGTCCACGCCGTCGGGCCAGGCGGATTTTGCGTGTCGGAGCAGAAGCAGGGTTTTCATTGATAACTCCGGCCTTTAAACGAAAAAGGCCGGCATCGCGCCGGCCTTTCCCCTGTGAGTTTCGGATGCCTCAGCGGCAACCTTCGATCTGCTTCAGCGCGGCCGAGATGCCCGACAGCGAGTAGGAATAGGCCGTGCCCGTGCCGCGGCGCGACTTCGCCTGCACCTGCATGTCCTTGCCGGTCTTCATGGCGTTGACGAGCGCCGGCTCTTCGGCGGCGTTTTCCACCCAGGCCGAGTTGCCCTTGGTGAACATCACGAAGGTGCGGCCGTCGATGACGACGTTGACCTTGGAGTTCTCCTGCAGCGGGTAGCCCATCATCGCCTGCGGCTCGTAGCTGATGTTCTGGCCGGGACGCTGCGAGACGAGGAAGAAGACATCGCCATGATCGACGCCGGGGGGCGTCTTTTCCTTCGGCACGGACAGAACGTAGCAGACCTTGCCGCCATTCGCCTGATACGAATAGGCACCCCAGGCGTTGAACTGCTGAATGCGCGTCGGCGTCTGGGCCGAGGCAACGCCTGCGGTCGCGATGACGAGGGCGAGTGCGGTTGCGAGCTTTCTTACGAACATGTTTTCCTGCCGGTTGTCTTGCCAGTGATTGCCGGCCGAAGGCAGATGCCTGCCATGCCGGTGTCGGCCATGCATGATGACGATTTGGTTCATTTTGACTTAATTCAGGTTACCAAACCGTCAACATGCGTCCAATTTCCGAAGGTCTTCCGTGCCGCACCGGGACAAATTTGCATTGAAAACCGCCGCGGCCCCTGTCTGAAAGGCCAAGCGTCCGCAGTCCCCATTTGGTGAGATAGAACCCGTCGAAACCCCTATTGGCACAACGATTAGGGCAAGAATTTGACCCGCGAAGTTGCGCACCAAACAGCCACAACCGAACTAGCTTGCAGGCTGCGTTTGCGGCTCGTCCTCGAGCGCCTTGTCGGCCGAAATATAGTGGTCTTCACGGATATGGCCGCGGATGGCGGCGAAGGCGGCCGTCAGCACCGCAATGTCGTCGGAAAAGCCGACAAGCGCGAAGAAATCCGGGATGCCGTCGAGCGGCAGAACGAAATAGGCAAGCGCTGCGAGCAGGATGCCGCGAACCTTGGTCGGCGTGCGCGAATCGAGCGCGCAATAGTAGGCGGCCACGAGATCGCGGGAGAACGGCACCTGCCGCATCGCGCGCTTCAAAACCGGCCAGAACCGCTTCTTGATGCGGGTCTCCTGCCGCTCCTGCTCGTCCTTATCGCCGGGCAGCAGGATCTCGCCGATCTTCACATCATCCATTCATGGCCTCCCTTGAGGTTTTTACGCATTTGCGGGCGCAAAACCGCTTCGCACGTTTGCTGCAATGCTTCAGGTGGCAGCACCGGCAAAGCCCGGCGCAAAAACATATGGGGATGCCTTCACACCGCTTCAACTCTTCGTGCGCAGAGCCGCCGCCTTCTCCATGGCGGCCGCCATCTTGAAATCCAGCTCGGTCAGGCCGCCCGCATCATGGTTCGTCAGGCGCACATCGACGCGGTTGTAGACATTGAACCATTCGGGGTGGTGATTGAATTTTTCCGCCGCCAGCGCCGCCTCCGTCATGAAGCCGAAGGCTTCGCGGAACGACGTGAACTTGAAGGTCTTCTTGATGGCGATACCGTCGTCCGACCGGCTCCACCCGTCCAGACCATCCAGCGCTTCGGAAATGGCGGCTTCGTCCAGCTTTTCCTGTTTCATGGCGCCCTCGCTTTCTCACATCCTACCATATGAAAACGGCGCCCGAAGGCGCCGTGTTCCTTTTTCCCGATCATGCGGTCAGACGAAGAACTGGCCGCCGTTCGCCGAAATCGTCGAGCCGGTGATGAAACCGGCATCGTCGGAGGCGAGGAAGACGACGACCCGGGCGATTTCTTCGGGTTCGCCGAGACGGCCGACCGGGATCTGCGGGATGATCCGCTCGTTCAGCACCTTCTCCGGGATGGCGCGCACCATTTCCGTACCGATATAGCCGGGGCAGATGGCGTTGACCGTAATGCCCTTGGCGGCACCCTCCTGGGCGAGCGCCTTGGTGAAACCGAGGTCGCCGGCCTTGGCGGCGGAATAGTTCGCCTGGCCCATCTGGCCCTTCTGGCCGTTGATCGAGGAAATGTTGATGACGCGGCCGAAGCTGCGGTCGCGCATGCCCGTCCAGACCGGATGGGTCATGTTGAACAGACCCGTCAGGTTGGTGTTGATGACGGCGCCCCACTGGTCGGGCGTCATCTTGTGGAACATCGCATCCTTGGTGATGCCCGCATTGTTGACGAGGATTTCGACGGGGCCGAGATCGGCCTCGACTTTCGCAATACCCTCCACGCAGGATTCGTAGCTCGCGACGTCCCATTTATAGACCGGAATACCGGTTTCCGCCTTGAAGGCGTTGGCGGCATCGTCATTGCCGGCATAGCTTGCAGCCACCTTGTATCCGGCCGCCTTCAGCGCCACCGAAATGGCGGCGCCGATGCCGCGCGACCCGCCTGTTACCAATGCTACTCTGCTCATGTGGCTCACTCCCCTAGGCTGTTTTTTGAGTCGACCTGTCGCCCTGCCGGCGGCAGGTCATGGCAAAGCAGAATGTCAGTCGATGCTCAGAGGCTCTCGACGCACATCGCCACGCCCATGCCGCCGCCGATGCAGAGCGTGGCGAGGCCCTTCTTGGCACCGCGACGCTTCATCTCGAAGAGGAGCGTGTTGAGAATGCGGGCGCCGGATGCACCAATCGGGTGACCGATGGCGATGGCGCCGCCATTGACGTTGACGATATCGGGATTCCAGCCGAGATCCTTGTTGACCGCGCAGGCCTGCGCCGCAAAGGCCTCGTTGGCTTCCACGAGGTCGAGATCGCCGATCTTCCAGCCGGCGCGCTCGAGCGCCTTGCGCGAGGCCGGGATCGGGCCTGTGCCCATGACCTTGGGATCGACGCCGATCGTCGCCCAGGAGACGATGCGGGCGAGCGGCTGGATGCCTCGCCGCGAGGCCTCGGCTTCGCTCATCAGGAGGGCTGCGGCGGCACCATCGTTGAGGCCAGACGCATTGCCGGCCGTCACGGTGCCTTCCTTGTCGAAGGCCGGGCGGAGCTTGGCCATCTGGTCGAGCGTGGCGCCGTGGCGGATATATTCGTCGGCATCGACGGTTACATCACCCTTGCGGCCTTTGACGATGAACGGAACGATCTCGTCCTTGAAACGGCCGTCCTTCTGGGCGGCCTCGGCCTTGTTCTGCGAGGAAACGGCAAAGGCGTCCTGCTCGTCGCGCGACAATTGCCACTGCTTGGCGACGTTTTCCGCCGTCGTGCCCATGTGGTAGCCATAGAAGGCGTCGGTCAGGCCGTCCTTGATCATCGTATCGATCATCTTGAAGTCGCCCATCTTCACGCCGCCGCGCAGATGTGCGCAGTGCGGTGCAAGCGACATGGATTCCATGCCGCCGGCCACGATGATGCTGGCGTCGCCGGTGGCGATCTGCTGCATGCCGAGCGCCACGGCACGAAGGCCCGAGCCGCAAAGCTGGTTCATGCCCCAGGCCGTCGCTTCCTGCGGCAGGCCTGCCTTCATGGCGGCCTGGCGGGCGGGGTTCTGGCCTTCGCCGGCCTGCAGCACCTGGCCGAGGATCACCTCGTCGACTTCACCCGCAGCCACGCCCGCGCGCTCCAGAACCGCCGAAATGACCGTCGCCCCGAGTTCATGGGCAGGCGTGTTGGCAAAGGCTCCGTTGAAGGATCCGACCGCGGTGCGGGCGGCGCTGGCGATGACGATGGACGGGGTGCTCATGGTTTGCTTCCTCAATTCTGCGACCGGGTGATCGGTCTTGGAACCGGCCCGACGCACGAACGGCGCGAGCCGGCGGTTCTCCCGAAATCAAAACTGGCAAAGCGAAGAGGGAGAGTCAAACAGGATATCCGGCCCCGCTAAAATTTCATGTCCGTGACATGCAGCATGAAAATCCATGTTGCGCAGCATTCCTCGCCGCATCGCACAATTCGATTGTCAGCCGCCGTCTTTTTGCGGATACTCCCGCGGACCAAAAAAGAAATAGAAATACGGGGATGAGGAGACCCTAATGGCCAGGAACGACGGTCAGATCGTCATCAAGAAATATGCGAACCGGCGCCTCTACAACACCGGCACGAGCACCTATGTGACGCTCGACGATCTCGCGGTCATGGTGAAGAAGGGCGAGGACTTCACCGTGCAGGACGCCAAATCCGGCGAGGACATCACCCATTCGGTGCTGACGCAGATCATTTTCGAGCAAGAATCCAAGACCGGCAACACGCTCCTGCCGATCTCCTTCCTGCGCCAGCTGATCTCCTATTACGGCGACCAGATGCAGATGGTGGTGCCGAGCTATCTCGAGCACTCCATGCAGGCCTTCACGGACCAGCAGTCGCAGATGCGCGAGCAGATCAACAAGACCTTCGGCGACACGCAGCTCGGCAAGAACCTTCAGGTGCCGATGGCGCTCGTCGAGGAAACCGTCCGGCGCAACACCGAAATGTTCCAGCAGGCGATGAAGATGTTCTCGCCGTTTGCCAATGCCGCCCCGCCGAAGGAAACGCGCAAGGCCGAGCCGAAGGATCTCGACGAGCTGAAGGAACAGCTGCGCGCGCTCCAGACGAAGCTCGACAATCTGAGCTGACCAAAGGTTGGCGCGGGCTACCCCGCGCCGCCTCAGAGCCCGATGGAGACGTCGCGGCCCGCCGTGCGGATCGACACCGCAAAGCCTGCGATCACATCGATGAAGGTGATCGTCATCAGGATGAAGAAGATCTGCGTCGCCGCGCCCTGCACCAGCAGGAATTCGACGAGAAACACCACGAACAGCACCATCGACAGCATGTGATCGAGCAGCGCGCGCGAGCCCGGCCGCGTGGCTTTCAGGATCTCCACGAAGAGCAGCACAAGCGCGATGAAGATCAGGAGATCCCCGAAGGCCATGGTCCAGGTCGTGCCCGAGAGCATGTTGACCGCCATCACCTCGCTGTCGAGAACGGCAACGCCGCCATCGCCGAACAGGCCCGTCATGGCGAGGTTGTAGAGAGCGAAGGGGATGATCAGCAGCGGTATGGCCAAAAGCATCGGCAAAAACTCCGGGTAAGCACTGGGCTGGCGGCTTTCAGACGGTCTTAGCCGAAGATTGGGCACAAGAAAATGTCGGTTTGCCGGAAAGGACAGGGCCAAAAGAAAAGGCCCGGGAAAATCCCAGGCCTTGATCTCAGCGGATGCCGAAAGCGCTTATGCGCTTTCCTTCGGCGTCAGAACCTGGCGACCGCGGTACATGCCGGTCTTCAGGTCAATGTGGTGCGGACGGCGCAGTTCGCCCGAGTTCTTGTCTTCGACGTAGGTCGAACCCTTCAGAGCGTCTGCGGAACGGCGCATACCGCGCTTGGACGGGCTCGTTTTTCTTTTCGGTACAGCCATTTCACTAACTCCACTTATCGGGCAAACACATCCTCACGCCACCGAATGGCTGACAAGGGCATGTCGTTATTTCGGAAATTGGGCCGGCTTATACACAGCAAAAGCCTGCTTGACCAGTCCTCGTGCTGTTTTTTTCGACTCGGACCCTCAGGCCTCGTCTTCCGGGACGATCCAGGGCTCGGCCTCGGCCGCCGCCTGCCACTTTTGCCAGGCCGGATGCGCCTTCATGCGCGCCATATAGGCGAGTACCGTTTCGTCCGTCGTCAGGCAATAGGCCTCGAAGCGGCTGACCACGGGCGCATACATCGCATCCGCCGCCGAAAACGCACCGAACAGGAACGAGCCGCCGGAGCGGGCAAGCGCATCCTTCCAGATCGTCTCGATGCGCGCGACGTCCTCCATCACGCCATCGGGCAGATCGATTTTGCCCGGCTTGCGGCGGATGTTCATCGGGCAGGCATTGCGGATGGCGCGGAAGCCCGAGAGCATCTCCATCGAGATCGACCGCGCCTCGGCGCGTGCCGCTGCATCCTGAGGCCAAAGACCCTTTTCGGGGAAAAGCTCCGCGACATACTCGATGATGGC
>CBFGOD010000128.1:0-10474 GCA_965650295.1 uncultured Shinella sp.
CTTCGAGAAACGACTGGTTGATGTCGACCGCCCTGACCTTCACGGCCTTGCCGCTTTTGGCCTCCTCGTCGTCGGCCTTCTTCGTCTTGTAGGTATCGAAGCTATAGGCGCCGAGCTGCATGCCGAGCGCGAAGTCCGCGGCATTCTGCGCGGTGACGGTGACGCCGGGGGCATCGAGGTAGATCGTCGCCTTTTCCGAGCCGCGGATTTTTGCAGCCGCAGTTCCGCCCGCCTTCAGCCAGTCATGGGCCGTCAGCTTGTCGGCCTCGCCGAGACCCAGCACGACGATACGGTCGGCGGTCGCGCCGTGCGGCGCCAGAACATCAAGTGTCTTCAGGGCCTTGCCGGTGAATTTCACCACGCCGGCGGCACGGGTGACAGCCCCCTCGGGATCGACATCATCGACAGAGGCCGCCATCTGGCCGGCAACCTGCAGGAGGATCGCAAGACCGCCCGCCGCGCGCGCCGACTTTGCAAAACCGATATCGAAGGTGGAAGCCATGAATTTACTCCGCATGGGGGCCGTTCGGCCTGTGAGCGCTCTGGTGAAGACCGCGAAAGACCGCAAATCGCATCAATTCCTTGTCGCTTTTGCGGCGCTTGGCAAGATGCGCGCGCTTGTTTACAGATGGTTAGGCATGCTTGTTCGCCATAAATTTTCCTTGTCGGCGGAGGATCTCCGCTATGGCATCAGCCTCAAGACAGCTTATATGCCCATGCAGTTGCGACGGGCGTCATGAACCGGAGCCGCTTGTCGGAAACGCGGACTAAACGATGAAATTGATCGAGCGCTATATCCTGCGGCGGGCGTCGCTCATGTTCGTCGCCACGCTCGTCCCCCTGCTCGGAATCGTCTGGGTGACGCAGGCGCTGACCAATATCAACCTCGTCACGGACAGCGGCCAGTCGACCTTCGCCTTCATGAAGCTCGCGACCCTCATCCTGCCGTCGGTCGTGCCGATCATCCTGCCCTTCGCGCTGGTCATCGGCGTCGCGCAGACGCTGACCGTCATGAATTCCGATTCGGAGCTGACGGTGCTGAATTCGGCGGGCAGCTCGCGCATGACCATCATCCGCCCGGTGATGATCCTCGCCGTGGCGATGAGCTTCGTCTCCTTTGCCGTCGACAATTTCGTCGAACCCTATTCGCGCACCGCCGTGCGCAAGATGATCGCCACGGCGCATGCGGACATGCTGTCGGCCGTCGTGCAGGAAAACACCTTCCGAAAGATCACCGACGGCCTCTATGTCCAGGTCGCACAGCGCCGCAACGGCGGCGTGCTCTACGGTCTCTTCGTTGCCGATACGCGCGATCCGCGCTTCGAGATGGTCTATTACGCCCGCGAAGGCGCGGTGGACGAAAACAGCTCGGCCCTCGTCATGAAGGATGGCGAGGTTCACCGCAAACTGCCGGACGGCAACGTCTCGATCATCAAGTTCGATTCCTACGCCTTCGACCTCGCCGACCTGACGCAGAGCGCCGGCGCTTCGAATATCCGCGCCAAGGACCGCGACCTGCCCTATCTGTTCAACCCGGATCCGGAAGACCCCTATTACAAAAAGGAACCCGGTTCGTTCACCGCAGAACTGCATCGCCGCTTCACGGAATGGCTGTTCCCGGCGGTCTTCGGCCTCATCGCGCTCGTCGTCAGCGCGGATGCGCGCTCCCACCGCGAGGCGCGCGTGCACCCGATGATAACCGCGTTGCTGACGGCCCTCTTCGTGCGCTGGATAAGCTTCTATGCGTCCAACAATGCGGAGAATTCCGTCGCCTTCGTCTTCGTCATGTATCTCATCCCCATCGCCACCGGGGCGCTGGCGATCCACCATCTCGGGCGCAACAAGACGCTCGAGCTTCCCGTCAGCTTCGGCGAGCGGCTGACCGATTTGCGCGATCGCCTGCTTGCGCGCCTGAACAGGTCCGCCTCCGGCAGGAGCAGCAATCCATGATCCCCACTCTCGGCCGCTATTTCTTCCGCCGCTACGCCATCACCACGTTCTGGTTCCTGCTCGGTATCTTCTCGCTGATCTTCATCATCGATTTCAGCGAGATGTCCAACCGCGTCGGCGCGCTGCCGGGCTATACGATTTCCAGCGGCCTTCTCGTGACGGCGCTGCGCATTCCGACGATCCTGATGCAGACGGTGCCCTTCGTCGCCCTCTTCGCCGGCATGGCCGCCCTCATCTCGCTCAACCGCCGCTACGAGCTGGTCGTCACCCGCGCAGCCGGCATTTCGGTCTGGCAGTTCCTGCGCCCCTTCGTCATCGGCGCCTTTCTTTTCGGCGTGCTGGCGGTGCTGACGATCAACCCGATCGCGGCCTGGGGCGCCAAGAAGGCGCTGGAGCTGGAAGCCGGCTGGAGCGCCACCAATGCCTCGCGCCCCGAAAACGCCGTTCCGTGGCTGCGCCAGATCTATGAAGGCGACCAGTCGATCATCGGCGCGAAGGCCGTTCTCGACAACGGAACGCGCCTCCTCAACGTCACCGTCATCCACTTCGACGAAGACAATCGCATCGTGCTTCGCCAGGATGCCGATTCGGCGATTTTGGAAGATGGTTACTGGCTGCTTAAGAACGTTCACGAGACCCGCAACGGCGAATTGCCGGTTCGTCTCGATGAGGCGCAACTTCGTACCAATCTGAAACGGGAATTCGTATCGGAAAGCCTCGAAAAGCCTGAATCCATTCCCTTTTTCAGCCTTGGGCGGAAGATAGAGGCCGCGAAATCCTTCGGTTTCCCGACAAACGCGCTGGAGACGCAATATCACTCCATGCTCTCGCTGCCGCTGCTCCTGGTTGCGATGACGCTGATCGCTGCCTGTGTATCATTGAAATTTAGCCGGTTTAATCAATCGAGTGCGGTGATTCTGGGTGGCATCCTTTCCGGCTTCATGCTTTATGTCGTCACCGTGCTTGTGAAGGCATTCGGAAGCAGCGGTGTTGTTCCTCCGTTCGTTGCGGCCTGGCTCCCAGTGGTCGTCGCAATGTCCTTGGGTGCGACGATTCTTCTGCATCAGGAGGACGGCTAGTGGCGGCAGGTGACCGCAAAACGAATAGGTGGTTGAAAGCCGCCCTGCTTGCAGGTGCGGCCATGTGCGCCATCGCGTCCGGTTTCGCCCTCCCTGCGCAGGCCCAGGCACCGGATATCGGTGCGATGGAGCCCAAGCTTCCGGAAGACGCCAAGCTGCTGCTCGCGGCCAATGAACTCGTCTATAACAACGACACCGACAAGGTGATCGCCCGCGGCGCGGTGCAGATCAACTACGGCGGCTACAAGCTCGTCGCCCGTCAGGTCGAATACGACCAGAAGACCGGCCGCCTCAAGGCCGTCGGCAATATCGAATTGATCGAGCCGACCGGCAACCGCGTCTATGGCGAAGAGATGGACCTGTCGGATGATTTCGCCAGCGGCTTCATCAATGCGCTGCGCATCGAGACGACGGACCTTACCAAGCTGGCGGCGACCAGCGGCGAGCGCGTCAACGGCGAGGAACTGATCCTCAACCACGCCGTCTACACCGCCTGCACGCCCTGCGCCACGAACCCGACGCATCGCTCGCTCTGGGAAATCAAGGCCGAGCGCGTCGTCCAGAACGGCCGCACGCACACTATCCGTCTCGAAAAAGCGCGTTTCGAGATGTTCGGCAAGCCGATCGCCTATATTCCCGTGCTGGAAATGCCCGACTATACGGTGAAGCGGAAGAGCGGCTTCCTGTTCCCGCAGTTCAGCTACGCGCAGAAGCTCGGCCTCGGCATCACGACCCCCTACTATTTCGCGCTGGCGCCGGATATGGACGCGACGGTCTCGCCGACCGTCCTGACCCGCCAGGGCTTTCTTGCCGAAGTGGAATTCCGCAAGCGTTTCCACAACGGTCTCGTGACGCTGCGCGCCGCCGGTATCGACCAATGGAACCCGAAGGCCTTCGACGCCGGGACGAGCGACCGGCGCGACGGCTTCCGCGGCATGGTGGCCTCCGAAGGTCAGTTCAAGATCAATCCCCGCTGGTCCTTCGGCTGGGACGTGATGCTGCAAAGCGACAACAACTTCTCGCGAACCTATGAGCTCGACGGCCTGAAGGATCGCATTCACACGAACCAGGGCTATCTGACGGGGCTTGGCCGCCGCAACAGCTTCGACCTGCGCGCCTTCTATTTCGACGTTCAGGACGCCGACCCCGACAGCAGGCTGGAGCGTCAGCAGGCCATCGCGCAAACGCTGGATTACGAATATATCGCGCCCCAGGCGGTGTTTGGCGGCGAGCTCAGCGTCACCACGAACATCACCAATATCCAGCGCGACCTGTCCGATTCCTATTCGATCGGCGCCAGCGACCGCTTCCGCGGGCTGGAAGGCGGCATGACGCGCCTGACGAGCGAAGTGGAGTGGAAGCGCCAGTTCATCGTGCCGGGCGGCCTCGTGCTGACGCCGCTTCTGGCGGCACGCGGCGATATCTACCGCCTCGATATGACAGGCCCGGGCGCCGCCTATGACGGCACCTACAATACCGATGACGACGCGACGCGCGCCATGCTGACGGCCGGCCTCGAGGCGCGGTATCCGATCCTGGCGACGACGGCCAACAGCACGCATCTGTTCGAACCGATCGCACAAATCTACGCCCGCCCCAACGAGGACTTCGCCGGCGGCCTGCCGAACGAGGATTCGCAAAGCTTCGTCTTCGACGCGACGAACCTCTTCGAGCGCGACAAGTTCTCCGGCTTCGACCGGATCGAGGGCGGCACGCGCGCCAATGTCGGCATGCGCTACACCGGCACCTTCGACAACGGCATTCGCCTGCGCAGCATCGTCGGCCAGTCGTTCCAGCTTGGCGGCGTAAACTCCTTCGCCAGCGACGACCTGGTCAATGCCGGCGCCAATTCCGGCCTGGAAACGGACGTCTCGGACTATGTCGGCATGGCCGGCATCGATCTGCCGAACGGACTTTCGCTCGCCTCCAGCGCGCGGCTCGACAAGAACGACCTGTCGCTGCGCCGATCCGATACGTCGCTGCGCTTCGATGGTGCGCGCTTCGAAACCGAGATCACCTATACGCGCATTTCCGCGCAGCCGAGCTATGGCCTGACAAAGGACGCCAGCGAAATCCAGACCGCGGCGGCCTATAAATTCCGGGACTACTGGTCGGTGTTCGGATCGCTCACCTACGACATCAACAACAAGAACCTGACGCGCAACGGCCTCGGCTTCACCTATGACGACCGCGATACGGTTTTCTCGATCGTCTACGAGCAGACGCGCGACAAGTCGAACTCGACGGCGAACGACTGGTCGATCGGCGCCCGCCTGATGTTCCGCACGCTCGGCGACGTCAGTGTCGGCGATACGACGCTGACGGGCTTCGAGTAAGCGCTGCGCCGCTCTTGTCATCGTTTGGCCGTATGTATTATGCACATCCGGGAGAAGCGTCCGCCGGCTAATGGCCGTGCGCGCCGTATGGCGTGCTGAGGCGGGCGCAGAATGGGTTTGGGAAAGGGACTGGCATGATGGGCAGGCAATCTCTGGTGCGTTCCATGATGATGGGCGTCGCACTCGCTGCGGCCGTGACAATCGCGGTCCCCGCCGGCACCGTTCAGGCGGCGGGAAGCACCGTGATTGCGGTCGTCAACAATTCGCCGATCACGTCGGGTGACGTCGAGCGGCGCGCCGCCTTCCTGCGCCTGCAGCGCGCCAAGGGCAATCTGCGCGCCATGGCCCGCGAACAGATGATCGACGACACCCTGAAGCGCGGAGAAATCCTCCGCCTCAAGGCCTCGGTCAGCCAGGCCGAAGTGGACGCGTCCTATGCGCGCTTTGCCTCGACGAACAAGATGACGCTCAAGCAGCTCGGCCAGGTCCTCGACCAGGCCGGCGTCGGCTCGGACCATTTCAAGCAGTATATCGCCTTGCAGATGAGCTGGCCGCGCGTCGTCAACGCCCGCTATGGAAACGGCGGGACCAACAGCAAGTCGCTGGTGGAGCGTATGCAGGAAAACGGCGGCAAGAAGCCCGTCACCACGGAATATTTCCTCAAGCAGGTCATCTTCGTCGTACCGGAAAAGCGCCGTAACGCCATCCTCGGCAAGCGCAAATCGGAAGCGGAAGCCTCGCGCTCGAAATTCCCGGGCTGCGACCAGGCCAAGATCTTTGCAGCCACCATGCATGACGTATCGATCCGTGACCTCGGCCGCGTTCTCGCACCGCAATTGCCCGAGGACTGGAAGCCGCTGATCGAAAAGTCGAACGGCCAGACGACCGGCACGCGCGTCACCGAACGCGGCGTCGAATATCTCGCGATCTGCAAGAAGCGCGAAGTCAATGACGACGTGGCGGCGGAAATGGTCTTCCGGGCCGAAGACCTCGCCAAGGCCAAGGGCAACGAAGGCGACGAGAACAGCAAGAAATACATCGCCGAGCTGCGCAAGAAGGCGACGATCACCGACCGCTGACCGAAGCGTCGGCAGAACGCTCAGGCGCTCCGCCCGGCGGAGCGCGCTTCCCCAGAACCCGCTTTGGCAGGCTTCCCATGACGATGACGCAACTTCCACCGCTGGCGCTCACCATGGGCGATCCGGCGGGGATCGGGCCTGACATCACGCTGGCCCTCTGGTCTGCGCGTCAGTCGCTCTCGCTGCCGCCCTTTCTGTTCATCGGCGATGCCGCGGCTTTGCGCGCACGCGCGGCTCTTCTCGGCCTCGATGTCGCCGTGGCGTCCGCCACGCCGGAAACCGCGGCGGGCATCTTCGCCGATGCGCTGCCCGTGCTTGCCTGCGATTGCGCCGTTCCCGTCCTGCCGGGCGAACCGGCTTCCAGCAACGCGGCGGCCATTACCGGCGCCATCGAGACCGCTGTCGCGCTTACCATGGCCGGACGGACCTCCGCCGTCGTGACCAATCCCATCGCCAAGGCCGTTCTCTACGATGCCGGTTTCGGCTTCCCCGGCCATACGGAGTTCCTCGCTGACATCGCCGAGAGAACGACGGGCAATGCGGCGCTGCCGGTCATGCTGCTGGCCGGGCCGAAGCTGCGCGCCGTTCCGGTGACGATCCACATACCGCTGAAGGACGTGCCCACGGCGCTGACGGAGGACCTCATCGTCGAGACGGCCGTCATCACCGAACGGGATCTGCGCCAGCGCTTCGGCATCGCCAAGCCGCGCCTCGCCATTGCCGGCCTCAACCCGCATGCGGGCGAAGGCGGCGCGCTGGGGCTGGAGGACGATGCGATCGTGCGGCCGGCCGTCGAGCGCCTGAAGGCGGCCGGCATTGCCGCCGTCGGCCCGCTGCCCGCCGACACGATGTTCCACGACGCCGCCCGCGCCACCTATGACGTGGCGCTCTGCATGTATCACGACCAGGCGCTGATCCCCGCCAAGGCGCTCGGTTTCGACGATTCCGTCAATGCGACGCTCGGCCTGCCCTTCATCCGCACCTCGCCGGACCACGGCACGGCCTTCGCCATCGCCGGCAAGGGCATCGCCCGGCCCGATAGCCTGCTGGCGGCGCTGCGCCTCGCCCAGGAACTGGCCGCTCACGCCGCGAAGGAGATCCGCTGATGGCTGCCCTCGACGGACTTCCGCCGCTCCGCGATGTCATCCAGCGCCACGGGCTCGATGCCAGGAAGGCGCTCGGCCAGAATTTTCTGCTCGATCTGAACCTGACTCAGAAGATCGCGCGTACCGCCGGTCCCATCGAAAACCACACGGTGATCGAGGTCGGCCCCGGCCCCGGCGGCCTGACGCGGGCCATTCTGGCACTCGGCGCCAAGCGCGTCATCGCCATCGAGCGCGACGCGCGCTGCCTCCCGGCGCTGGCGGAGATTTCCGACCATTATCCGGGCCGCCTGACGGTCATTGAAGGCGATGCGCTGAAGACCGATTTCGAGGCGCTGGCGCCGGGCGAGCCCGTGCGCATCATCGCCAACCTGCCCTACAATGTCGGCACGCAGCTTCTCGTCAACTGGCTCTTGCCGAAGGCCTGGCCGCCCTTCTGGGATTCGCTGACGCTGATGTTTCAGCGCGAGGTGGGCCTGCGCATCGTGGCGCAGGAAAACGACGACCATTTCGGCCGCCTTGGCGCGCTCTGCGGCTGGCGCACCGACGCCCGCATGGCCTTCGATGTGCCGCCACAGGCCTTCACGCCACCGCCGAAGGTCACCTCCTCGGTGGTGCATCTGGAGCCGATCGCCAATCCGCTGCCCTGCGACGTGGCGGCCCTCGAGCGCGTCACCCACGCCGCCTTCGGCCAGCGCCGCAAGATGCTGCGCCAGAGCGTGAAATCGTTGGGTGGGGAAGCGCTGCTGGCGCGAGCGGAGATCGATCCGCAGCGGCGGGCGGAGACGCTGAGCGTGGAAGAGTTCGTGCGGCTGGCGAACGCGCTTTGAGGGGCTGCTCTTCAAATCGGCGTAGTGCCTTTGGCACCCCCTCTGCCCTGCCGGGCATCTCCCCCACAAGGGGGGAGATTTGATGGAGCTAGGTTTCACCCATCTCCAGCGTTGCTGATCGAGCAAGATGTTCGCCTCTTGCCGATCTCCCCCCTTGTGGGGGAGATGCCCGGCAGGGCAGAGGGGGGTATCGCTTCACCAGTTTTCCTACCGCCTACAAAACCGGCTTTTCCGTCACCAGCTTGGTCACGAACTCGAACAGCCCGTGGCGGCGGTCGCGGCGCAGGCGCTCGGCCTTGACGATGCTCTGCACGGCGTCGAAGGCGACGGAGAGGTCGTCGTTGAGGATGACATAGTCATACTCCCGCCAATGCTCGATTTCGGCGCGGGAATTGGCAAGGCGCGTCTGGATGACCTCTTCCGTGTCCTCGGCCCGGCGATGCAGGCGCGATTGCAGCTCGGTCATCGACGGCGGCAGGATGAAGATGGAGACGACGTCGGCCGGCATCTTTTCCTGAAGCTGCTGGGCGCCCTGCCAGTCGATGTCGAACAGCATGTCGCGGCCGGCGGACATGGCCTCCTCCACCGGCTCGCGCGGCGTACCGTAAAAGTTGCCGTGCACCTCGGCCCATTCGAGCAGCGCATCGCTGTCGCGCAGGCGCTCGAATTCCTTGTGGTTGATGAAGTGGTAGTGCCGGCCGGCAATCTCGCTGGCGCGGCGCTGGCGGGTCGTGACGCTGACCGAAAGACTGAGGCCGGGATCGGCTTCCAGCAGGTTGCGCGCGATCGTCGACTTGCCCGCGCCCGATGGCGAGGAAATGACGAGCATGAGCCCGCGGCGTTCGATGTGGATTTGCTTCGACGGCTCGGCCATGGCCTACTCCAGATTCTGGACCTGTTCGCGGAACTGGTCGATGACGACCTTCAGTTCGATGCCAGCAGCCGTTACAGCAGCGGCGTTCGACTTGGAACAGATGGTATTCGATTCCCGGTTAAATTCCTGTGCGAGAAAATCGAGCTTGCGCCCGATCGGCCCGCCTTCGGCGATCAGCTCGCGCGCTGCACGGACATGCGCCTTCAGCCGGTCGATCTCTTCGCGCAGATCCGCCTTGGTGGCAAGCAATGCCGCCTCCTGATGCAGGCGATCCCGGTCAAGTGCCGTCGTGCCCTGCATGAGCATGGCGACCTGTGCGGAAAGCCGCTCGGCAATCGCCGAGACGCTGCGCGAAGGGTCGGCCTCGACGGTCGCCGTCAGGGTTTCGATGCGCGCCACCTGACCGAGCAGCACCTCGGCAAGGGCTGCCCCCTCCTTGCGCCGCATGTCGGCAAGACGGCGGATCGCTTCGGCAAGACCGGTGCGGATATCGGCATCGCGCGTCGTGCGTTCCGTTTCGCTCTCCTCCGCCTCGCGGAAATCGACGATGCCGCGTACCGACAACAGCGTGTCGAGCTTCAGCGGCGCGGGATCGATGGTGCCGGCGAGCTGATCGCGCAGCGCCAGCACGGCGGCAAGCGCCCCCTGGTTCACCACGGCCTCGACCTGCGCCTCGCTGACGCTGGTGGCAAGCCCGATCTGGAGATTGCCGCGCGAGAACGCCTCACCCGCCAGCCGGCGGACATCCGCTTCCAGCGCCTCGAGGCCGGGCGGCAGGCGCAGACGCAGGTCCAGACCCTTGCCGTTCACCGAGCGCAGTTCCCAGGCCCAGCGTGTGCGTCCGCTCGTTCCCTCGACCCGCGCAAAGCCGGTCATCGATTGCAATGTCATGTCAGCCTCCTGTGGCGCCTCACCGGAACGGGAGGCAGCCGGATACGCGCAGCCCACGCGAACTCAGCTTTCAAAGTGAAGCAGTTTCACGGGGTTGGAAACGGGCAAGTGTATGGAAGGGGCGGCGATCCACATAAAGGTTGGGAGGTGGAAGGCGTCAAGCCCATGTGCGGAGGTCACCCCCCTCTGCCCTGCCGGGCATCTCCCCCACAAGGGGGAGATCGGCAGGAGGCTAGAACTTTGCTCAATCAGCAACGTTGCGTGGAGGCAAAGCGGTGCCCCATCCAATCTCCCCCCTTGTGGGGGAGATGCCCGGCAGGGCAGAGGGGGGT